>JBATYS010000049.1:0-9314 GCA_049674205.1 Candidatus Aminicenantaceae bacterium | reverse complement strand
TGAGTTTTACTCTGACCTCGGTGTTTTATCTTCTCGTCCAGCTCCATGAATATTTCTTCTGGGAAGTGGGATATGTGTATGCCAAGACGGATCAGAGTATTCAAGGGATGATCCAGTATTTCTTCTCCAGCTTCTCTATAAAATATTTTTATGAGTTCTACGGGAGTTTTCCTCAGATGAGTATTGTCATCTTCGCCGGGTCTTTTCTCCTCCTCGGAACCTGGTTCAGAGAAAGGAGCACTGAGAGGTCCCAAGCTTTTTCCTTTTCGAGGAATTGGCTCTTTTTGTATCTCAGTTTGGTCTTCCCAATTTTCTTCCTCGGCTTTTTCAGGACGCATGTCCAACCCCGTTATCTCTACCAATTGTATCCCCTTTTTGTAATTCTGTATGCTGTGAGTCTTTATAAAATGGCCCAGATCCTCATCGGGCTCTTAACGATGCCCTACGCGCGAAAAAGGATGGCCGGTTTTTCAGCTGCAGCGGGAGTTCTGTTTGTGATTCTTCTCTTTTTGACTGCAGAAGGTGTCGGTGTGGGGAAGGTGAAGAGGATCGTGAACCGGCAGTATGGAGACCCCATCCAAACGGATATCATCACCAGGTCGGGTCGACACCAGCACTATGATCACAGAGGGCCGGGCGAGTATGTCCGGCACTTTCTCCAGGAAGATGACCTGGTCGTGGCCATCCATGTGGTCTTTCAGCACATCTATGCAGGACGCGTTGATTATTGGCTGTGGTCCGGGGGGCCCGGGACTTGGGATGCATGGGAGGAAACGTCCGAGGGGTGGAAGGATTTTTATATCGGTGCCAGGTGGATCAACAATCTGGAAGATCTGAGACAGGTGCTGGAGAAAAATCCCGATAAGAGGGTTTGGATCATCGCATCTCCATCCATCCTCCGCAGGGACCACATCAAGGAGAACATCGCTCAGTTCATCAAGTCAGACCCAGAAAAACTTGTCTTTCGAGGTAAAGACGGTATGTCAGAGGTCTATCTGTGGAATGATGCGGCAAAAGAAGTGACCGGCCCCGCTCACGAGCTGGAGGGAGAATGGCTTCCTGCACTCTTCGGAAAGACCGTATTCGAGGAAGAGGCTTCCAGGGGGAGTGCCTTCTATGTTCCTAAATGGGAGACCGGAGGGAAACTCGGCTACTGGACGACAGAACAGACATTTTCGCCCGGTCGTTATTCGATATCTTTGCGATTAAAGTTGCAAGATTTCGAACGAGAGGACGATAGATTGTTCGGCATCGCTCTCTTGAATGGACCAAAGGGCGATCAAGTGGCATCCTTTATTGTGAACGGAGACATGGTCAAAAAGGGAGCAGGTTACCAGAACTATAAATTCAACTATTATCAGAGCAAGGAGAGCCGGCTGTATCTGAAGTTTTTATTCACGGGACGAGGGAATGTTTGGCTCGATTATGTTGATATCGAACCTGTTATCGAGACACTCACAGATTAAATGCCTTAGGGTTTGAAAAGGCAGAGAATGGTTTTTCAAGAAGATGACAGAACAGAAAAGGGACAAAAGGAGGGAGGAATGAAAGACGATTTTCGAGGGAGTGTACAGAAAGAGCTCATCGAAAAAAAGGGATCTTTCTTTTCAAAGTATTCCACCCTTTTTCTGGGGCAGAAAGGATTTTTTTCATTTTTCAGATATGAGTGTGTGACCCTGCTCTTTTCAGGGATGCCCGGGGCGCTGGGTTTTTTCCTGCGCAAGGTCTTCTACCCGAGCTTATTCAAGAAGGTGGGGAAAGGCGTGGTTTTTGGACGGAACATCACTGTGCGGCATCCAAAAAAGATCTCGATCGGGGACAACACCTTCATCGACGACAATGTGGTGCTGGATGCTAAAGGAGAGGAAAACCAAGGGATAACAATCGGTGCAAATGTCTATATCGGCCGGAACACCATTCTGAGTTGTAAAGAGGGATCGATCTTTCTTGAGGATTACTGCAACATATCTGCCAATTGTATGCTCCTCTCTGAGACCGAGATCCGTTTGGGACAGTACTGTTTTTTGGCAGGGCAATGCTATCTTGTGGCCGGTGGAAACCATGTTTTCGATGACATATCGGTTCCCATCATGTTCCAGCCCTCCTATTCCAAAGGAGGGATCACAGTCGGCGAGGATGTGTGGTTGGGAGCGGGAGTCATCGTTCTGGATGGAGCGAATGTCGGGAAGGGAACCGTTGTGGGGGCAGGAGCAGTGGTCACCGAATCTCTCCCAGAGTACTGTATTGCAGTCGGGAGTCCCGCTCAAAAGATAAGAGACAGAAAGACCACTGTCTGACTCAGGATCACCCGGTTTAATTTGAAGATTTTTTTGTGTGGGTTTTTTCTTCCAGTTCCTGGATGACAACCGCGCATGCCATATTACCCACCACGTTAACGCAAGTCCTGACCATATCGAGAAGTCTCTCCACTCCCAGTATGAGGGCAATCCCCTCGAGAGGAATACCCAACTGTTTCAGGACCAAAGCCAGAGCGATGATCCCGGCCATGGGAACACCGGCTGCACCGATAGAAGCCATGACGGCCATGAGCACGATCGTGACCTGGCCGGTCAAGCCCAAATGGATACCGTATATTTGGGCGATGAAGACCGCAGAGACACCCTGATAGAGCGCCGTGCCGTCCATGTTCACGGTCGATCCTAAGGGAATCACAAAACTGGAATATTCTCGCTTGACGCCGATATGCTCTACACTCTCCATGGCGACGGGGAGTGTGGCCATGGAGCTGGAGGTGCTGAAAGCGATGATGATGGCCTCTTTGACAGCTCTGAAGAAGTAGAGGGGATTGGTTCGTCCGAGGATGCTGACAGATAAACTGTTAAAAGTGATCCCATAGAGGATTAGACCTCCGATGACGACGACGCAGTACTTGAGCAGGGTGAGAAGGATATCCACTCCAAAGCGGCCGATAACCGCTGCACTGAGGGCAAATACACCGTACGGAGCGATTTTCATAACGATGTGGACCACTTGAATGAAGATGTCGTTGAGCGCATCCAGCATCTTGACCAGGAACTCGGATTTCTCCGTCGGGATGAGAGTGAGCACAATGCCGAAGAGGATAGCCATAAAGATGATCTGAAGCATGTTGCCATCGATGAACGCCTTAACGGGATTTGTGGGCACGATATTGACCAGGATCTCGATTATAGAAGGCTTTTCTTCCATGCGTTTGATCCCATCTTGAGCTCTGGCCTCGTAGTTTTCCAGGAGTTGGGATTGGACATTATCGGGCAAACCCTCGCCGGGTTTGACGGCGTTGGCCAGTAAAAGGCCCACACAGATGGCAATGATCGTTGTGATGATAAAATAGAGGGAAGTCTTAGCGCCTATGCGGCCCAGTTTCTTAACGTCTCCGAGACTGGCCGTTCCCAGCATCAATGAGACAAAAACCAGGGGAACGACGATCATGGTGATCAGGTTGAGGAAGACAGTTCCCACCGGTTCGATAAACAGGACCTTTTCTCTAAAAATGAGTCCAGCAATAATACCCAGGATGAGTCCGAGGAAAATCTTGGTGTGTAGTTTGATTTTCATGGATACCGCCAGTTCACCGTCCTAATGCTTCCGGGCCTTGTAGATAAAATTGGATGTGCTGTCGAATCGTCCGGATGCAGGGAGGAATTTTTCTATAGTGAATCCCTTCTCTTCCAGGAAATCCTTAATCTCTTCCGGGTAGTAGTGATGTCTGATCGGGACAAAATACCAATCCATAATGAGCTCTTCCAGTTTTTCTCCCTTTCGGGATTTTTCTCTTTTTTTGAAAAGGATAACGACGGGAGCGAGAAATACGGCGAGGACTTTGGAGAGGAATTTCCAAGACTTCTTGGGTGTCCGGAGCAGTGTCTTCCGGATGATCTCATGGAGAAAAGTGACTTTTGTTTTTGTGTACACCGCTAAAAGTATAGAACCCTCTTTTTTTAAAACTCTGATCAGTTCTTCGATAGCGCCGAAGGGATCGGTGGTGTGGTGGACAGTCCCCCATGCCCAGACGATTTCAAAACTCTCATCTGCAAAGGGGAGTTTCAGCATGTCCTCTTTTTGGAAATCCACTGTTTCGAGGTTGAATTTGGCCTTCAAGCTCCTCGCGGTATCGAGACTGCCCTCGCTGATGTCGATCCCAGTGACGCTTCCTGCACCGTTCCTGGCAAAGATGATACTGAATATCCCCGTTCCGCAACCGGCATCGAGGATTTTTTGTCCGGTGACCTCTGTGTCCGAATAGAAGATTTTCCAGTGATTTTCCGACGCTTCATATTCCGGGAGATACTCTGTCCATACGATATCATAAAATTTACTGACTTTTTCTTTGTCCATTAGTCTTTTGACTCTGCTATTCTGTCTATTGACTGGAGTTATTTAAATAGAGGATATATTAATGGCTTCTCCCTTTGAAGTCAATCTGGATGCATACTCGAATTGACACGCGTTGTTTCTAATGGTACTCTTTTTATGGGTCACAAAATGGGGAATACAGTGACATTCGACACCGCGAGATAATTAAGGAGATCGAAAGTGTGGGATATCGTTTTGGAGTTTTTGGCATATTTAGGGATACGCGCATTAAAGAAAAAAAAGAAGGAAGACACAGATTTGACATCTACTGCATCAAACGATCCAAATAAGGAAAAAGACCATTCTGGAATAACATCCCAGGATAGCGATTCTGTTTGTGCTGGTTGCCATCGCATTGTTGAAAAGGATGCTGTCTATGAGCTAGGAAAATCTTGGTGTATGGACTGTTATAAAAGTCATGTCTTAAAAATACAAGAATAGTTATCCTGAATTATTCATAAAATCTGCTGACAAATTTATAGTTAATAAAATTCTCATCATTATATTGTCAGCATCTTTTACCCTTCGGGCGCCGACCCAACCTACCCGCCGATCTTACTACAAAGCCTTCGTTGTAGCCCGTGTTAGGTTGGGTCGGCTCGCGGTAGTTCACTACAGCTTCGTGGGCCACTGCCTCAACCTTAATGTTAGGGTGGGGTGGGTTGGCCTCGACTCGTGAATAATCCAGGTTGTTTAAGCTGGCAGGGAAAAACAGAAGAAGAGGCGTATAGCGAAAAGAGAAACTAAAGCCAGTTATGGGCCTTGCACCACTCAACGGTTTGAGAGATCCCTTCCGAAAAGTTGATTTTTGGTGCGTATCCCAGTTCTTTCTTGGCCTTTAGGATGGCAAGCGGTTTGGGATGGATGAAAAAGCTCAGCTTGCCCCGTGTCAAGGGGGCCTCTTTTTTAAACAGGGCAAAGGTTCTCTCCAGGATTGATGCAGCCAGTTTTACCGGCATAAGGGGAAGAGAGATCGGCGGGATCTTGCTCCCTGTTGCCGATGCGATCGTAATGACAATGTCCTTCACTGGTAAGACCTCTCTCCCGGCAATGTGGTAGATATGACCTCTTTGTCCCTTCTCTGCACATAGAAACACACCATCCACCAAGTCGTCGATGTGGACCGGCGTCTGTGATGCTTCGCCCTTGGTGACAAGGATAAATCTTTTTTTGGAGATGGCTTTGAGGAGTTTGAATGTTCGCCGATCTCCCGGCCCATAGACCCATCCCGGCCTGACGATGACGATATCCATTCCCTCTTCGGCAAAGCGACGGGCGATGTTTTCTCCTTCAAGTTTGCTGCGGTCATAACTGTTTTGGGGATTTGAGGGATAGTCTTCGTTGGCCACCTCACCCTTTTTAACCAACCCCAAAACACCCGCAGAGCTGAAGTGAACGATTTTCGGGACACCAGCATCTTTTGCAGCTTGGAGGACATTTTTTGTCCCCTCTGCATTAATACGGAAAAAATCACTTTCGGTCAAAACCGAGGCACCCAAGGCTGCTGCGCAGTGGAAAAGAATATCTACTCCTTCAAAGAGTCCTTCCAATGAACCTGGATTTGTGATATCCCCAGCAACAACGTCATAATTTTGTTCGGATGTGGTCTCTCCTGCAGGGCGGCGGGTGTGCTGGAGGACACGGACGTCCCACTGTCTTTGAAAACATTCCTGCATCAACGCATGGCCGATGAATCCGGATGCTCCTGTGATAAACACTCTCATCGTGAGAAATCCTCAGCCCGGTGAACCCTTGGCCTTATCGAGAACCTGGTTAATTTTTTCCTTGTATCGGGGATATGTGTAGTCGCGATCGGCTTTTTCCTTCGCAAAATTTGCTCTCTCCCGAGCCCTGTCATCGAAAAGGGCGAAGGCGATTCCCTCGGCCATACACTCAGCATCGGGTTCAACAAGGACGGATATCTGGTCAGAAAGGACTTGGGTGTGTGTCCAAAGGTTTGTGGCAACCAGCGGCTTCGCTGATTTGAGAAAGGAGTAGATCTTGAGTGGGGTGTTCGTTCCTGAAAGACGGGGCGAGACCAGTACATCAGCCAGGCTGATGAAGAGTGGCATTTGCGAGGGCGGAACTTGTCCCGTGAAAAAGACTTTTTCGGCGATCCCCAATTCTCGAGCCCTTTCTTTTTCCCTCTCCACTGCAGCTGGACTCTCTCCCACAAGCACGAAGACGATCCGGTCGTTTTTGATCTGGGATGCCGCCTCCAGGAGGAGAGGAATCCCTTGGTAGGGTTGAAAGTTGCCCGCATAGAGCACGATCTTCTTGTCCTCGGAGGCAAATTCTTTGCGTTTTTGCCTGATCTCCTCTGCGGTGAATTCCCTGGTATCGAAATCGATGAAATTTTCAAGGAGGATGGCCTTCTCAGCATAACCCTCTTTTTCGACCTGTTTGAGAAGGTCAAGACAGATTACGATGGTCACGATCGAATTCTTCAAGATGAACCGCTCCATTCCTAAAAACACTCTTTTCAGTAGTTTGGACCGGGAAAAATCGAAGTTTTCCAGCTGTTGGGGAAGGCTGGAATGCATATCGTATATGTGAGGGATCCCCGATATCTTGCTCAGGATCACCCCAAAAAGAGCCCCCTCTTCATGAGAAAAGATCAGGTCGTACTTGTTTCGCACAAGCAAACCACTTGCCTTGAGAAACAGAAGAAAGTCGAGAGGGATTTTTTTGAGAGAAGGGCCGATCTTGATCTTTTTTATGAAAAACACATTGGGGATCCTCGATATCTTGAGGTTTTTGATCTCCTTATCCTCTCCCAGGTGGTAGGTCACAAGGTTGACTTCGTGGCCGAGGTCGGACAGTGCTTTTATCCTTTGGTAGACGCTGATGGGTGTCCCCCGCGGCTGGAAGAAGGGTTCTGGGGCGAGCATTAGAATTTTCATCGAGCTTTAATTTATTCGGATGACTGCTCTGATTCAGAATCAAAGATCTCCCGAACGAAATAGATCCTTTTGTCCACAGACTCATGGTACGCTCGGACCATGATCTCTGCTAAAAGCCCCAGAGTGATGAACTGGATCCCGATGACTATGAGCAATATGGCTAACAGCAACAATGGGCGTCCTGAGATGCCCACTTTTAGGATGAGGCGCTGATAGGAGAGGTATAAACCAATGAGGCCTCCAACGACGCCGCTGGCCAGTCCGAATACGCCGAATATCTGAAGAGGCCGTGTGGAATAACTCAGGAGGAACTTGACCGTGAGAAGGTCAAGCATAACTTTTACGAATCGAAAAACACTGTATTTAGATTTTCCGTGCTTCCTCGGCCTGTGGTTCACCTCGACTTCAGCGATGGAGACCCCGATGTTGCTGGCGATGGCTGGGATGAACCTGTGCAGTTCTCCGTAGAGATTGATGTTTTTGACGACCTCTTTACGGAATGCCTTCAGAGTACACCCGAAATCATGGAGTTTGATGTGGGTGATCCGGGCGATAAGCCAGTTGGCCATGGCAGAGGGGATGCGCCGCGTCAAAAGGCGGTCCTTCCTCTTTTTCCTCCATCCGCTGACAATATCGTACCCTTCTCGGATTTTCTCGAGAAGAAGAGCGAAGTCCTGAGGGTCATTCTGCAGGTCTGCATCCAACGTGATGATCGCCTCTCCCCTGGCATAATCAAAGCCAGCGGAAAGGGCTGCCGTCTGGCCGAAGTTTTTTCTCAGCCGGATGACTTTCACCTTGAGATCTTTTTTTTGGATGGCGCGCAATACGGGAAAAGACGCATCCCAACTCCCGTCATCGATAAAAATGATCTCGTATGAGAGGTCCAGTCCGTTACAGGACTTGGCGATCTCTTCATAGAGTTCGGGCAGATTTTTCTCCTCGTTTAAAACAGGCACCACGATGGAAAGTGAAAGAGACTCTTTTGGATCCATTTCGGTCAATATATCACATTCACTGCTTTAACGTAAATAGGCTGAATTATTCATTAAAGCTGCTGCCAAATTTATATTTAAAAAGCGTATAATATTTTATTGTCAGCATCTTTTACCCTTCGGGCGCCGACCCAACCTACCCGCCGATCTCACTACAAAACCTTCGTTGTAGCCCGGGTTAGGTTGGGTCGGCTCGAGGTAGTACACTACATCCTTATGGGCCACTTCCTCAACCTTTATGTAAGGGTGGAGTGGGTTGGCCTCGACTCGTGAATAATCCAGGATAATATGGGGATTTGACAACAATGGATTTATTCACTAAAATCTAATCTAACCAAAGGGCAAAAATGTCAGAAAAAAAAATATTGATCGTTGATTACGACTCCAAAAACCTCGATCATATGACTGAGCTTTTTTCCGCACATCAGCTGATTATCGTCACTGCGAATGATGGACAGATGGCGTACGAGAAGTACCAGGAGGAAAAACCCGACTTGATCATCCTCGAAGCCATGCTTCCCAAGCTCCATGGTTTCGACTTGACGCAAAAGATTTACAAAGAAACCAAGGGAAGTGTTCCCATCGTCATCGTGACAGGACTTTACAAAGGACCCCAATACAAAAATGAGGCGCTCCGGTCATTCGGCGCTGCTGACTATTTTGAAAAACCCTTTAATGACAACCAGCTGGTCAGCTCTGTCATGAATCTGTTATCCGATGAGATCGATATTGAAGAGGAACTCCCGGACCCTAACACTGTCCTTTCTTATCTTTCTCAGCTCTCCAAAAAATCAACTTCTCCTCAAAAAGAGGAAAAACTCGCTTAAAACACTCCGTATTCCAAAAAAACAAAGTAACATTTTGATATTAAGTCTGTTATGATAAGTATCGGCAGTTTTTATGAATAATCCAGGTTAGAAAATATGGCTAATATGTGGACAAGATGCAACAAATGCCGTCGCATTCTCTATAAACAAGACATCCTGGACAATCTGTATGTCTGCCCGGAGTGCAGTTTCCATTTTCGAATAGCGGCAAAAAACCGGCTCTCTATGCTTTTTGA
>JBATYS010000048.1:0-3088 GCA_049674205.1 Candidatus Aminicenantaceae bacterium | reverse complement strand
GTCCCGATCACTTCATCCGGTCCCCTGTTGACGAATGCGATCGCTGAAGCGCCTCGCAATTCGTGACAGACCCGGACACATCTTCCACACAGGATACAAAGATTATAATTGCGATCAAAGAAAGGGTCCCTTCTCTTGATCTCAAAATCCCTGTAAACAGATGGGAAGCCCACCTTTTCCAGCTTTAGAGCATCGACAACATCCTGAAGCTCACAGCGCCGATTGTTCGAACAGAGGACACAGCCCGTGACCTCCCCGACTTTCCTTATGGTCGATTTGTAATCATCACAGCTGTCTTTTTCTGAGCAGATCAGACAGGCATTTGGGTGTTCCGAGAGGATCAATTCAAGGATGTCTTTCCTTAATTTCCGCAGTTCGGGAGAATCGGTCACGATCTCCATGCCCTCTTCGACATAGGTTCCGCAAGATGGAGGATAGCCCCTTCTCCCCTTGATCTCCACAAGACAAATGCGACATCCAGTAAAAGGAGATAATTCCTTATGATCACAGAGAGAGGGGATGTAAATCCTATTGTCACGGGCAACATTTAGAATTGTCTTTTGGCCTTCTGTCTCGATCATTTTATTGTCTATAATTATCTTCATCTCTTCGCTCTCTTCAGAGAATCTTTCTTCAAAATGCTCTTTCTCTTCTTCCCTGTGTATTTAGATACAGCCGTCACTTTGGGTGGACAGACATCAAAACACGCTCCGCATTTTATACACAGATCCTGGTCGATAACATGAACCTTCTTTCTCTCACCGCTGATGGCATCCACAGGGCAACTCTTCAAACACAGCAGACAGCCGACACACTTGTCGGGTTCGATGTAATAGCTGATCAGGGCCTTACAAACAAGTGCAGGACAGCTCTTCTCTCTAATATGTGTCTCATACTCTTTCCGAAAATACCGGAGAGTCGTGAGGACAGGATTCGGAGCAGTTTGGCCCAACCCACAGAGCGAACCCGTTTTTATCGTTTTAGACAGGTCTTTCAGTCGCTTGATATCTCCTTCCTCTCCTCCCCCCTCCGTAATGCGAGTCAGGATATTCACCATCTGTTTAGTTCCAATCCGGCATGGAACACACTTGCCGCAAGATTCCTCTTGAGTAAAGTTCAGAAAATACCGGGCCACATCAACCATACATGTATCCTCATCCATGACGATCATTCCCCCAGAGCCCATGATCGACCCGGCTTTAGCGAGCGTGTCATAGTCAATGGGAAGATCCAACTTCTCAACAGGAATACAACCCCCTGATGGTCCCCCAGTCTGAACGGCTTTGAACTTTTTGTTATCCTTGATCCCTCCGCCGATATCATAAATGATCTCACGGAGTGTAATCCCCATAGGGACTTCCACAAGACCTGTGTTGTTGATCTTTCCAACGAGCGAAAAGATCTTTGTCCCCTTGCTCTTTTTCGTTCCGACTTTCGAATACCAGTCAGCGCCTCGGTTTATGATCAACGGGACATTGGCCCAGGTCTCCACATTGTTGATGTTTGTAGGTTTCCCCCACAGACCTTTCTGGGCCGGGAAAGGAGGTCTCTGACGGGGGAAAGCACGCTTCCCTTCTATCGAGGCCATCAAGGATGTCTCCTCTCCTGAGACAAAAGCACCGGCACCTTCGACCAGATGGATGTTAAAATGGAATTCTGATCCCATGATGGACTTCCCTAAAAAGCCATACTGCGTGGCCTTCTCCAGCGCGATCATCAGGTGCTTGACAGCCAAAGGATATTCCATCCTGACATAGATATAACCCTCTGTTGCACCGATGGCATACGCGCCTATGATCATCCCCTCGATAACACTGTGAGGATTTCCCTCCAGGAGACTTCTGTCCATGTAAGCACCGGGATCTCCCTCATCTGCATTACAGATGACGTATTTCTCATCGGATTTGGCTTTTCGACAGATGGCCCATTTCCGGCCCGTGGGAAATCCGCCACCGCCTCTGCCTCTCAAGCCTGAGTTTTCGATCTCTAGAATCACTTCTTCTGAAGTTTTATCAAACAGGACCTTGGTGAGAGCCTGGTATCCATCCAGGCGCACATAGTCCTCAATACTTCTTGGGTCGATCCTGAAATTGTTGCCCGTGAGGAGTCGCATCTGCTTCCCGTAAAAAGGGATGTCCTTTTGAAAAGCGCTTTTCTTTCCTGTCTGCGGCTCCTTATAGGTATATGAGTCTAATACCTCATCTCCGAACACAGTCCTCTCCACGATCTCTGGAATATCCTTTGGCTCGAGGTTTCCGTAAAAGATCTCCTCCGGATAGATGATGATATTCGGTTCCAGTTCACAAAATCCGTGACATCCTGTTATTTCAACACCGACCGTATCTTTTAAGCGCCTTTTTTCCAACTCTTCATCGAGCGCATCGATGACAGGAAGGGAACCACTGGCTTGGCCACACGTCCCTGAGGATACGACGATCGTTTTTTTGTATTGGGGACGCCTCGAAAGGATTTCTTCTTTCCACTCGCTTAATTGTTCCGGATTAGTGATTTTTTCCATAATGACTACTCTTTATAATCCTTAAGTATTCCATCTATTTTTTTCACCGTGATCTGGGAATAGTATTTCCCATCAACCACAACAACCGGGCCGATCGCACAACACCCCAAACAGTTCACTGTTTCGAGCGTGAACTTGTTATCTGCGGTTGTCTGGCCCACTTTGATGTTGAGCTTGCGCTCCATCTCCTCGGCAACCTGAGGACCTCCTCTGACGTGGCATGCCGTCCCCATACAGACCGTTACAATGTGTTCTCCTCGAGGCTCAAGACTAAATGCTTTGTAAAACGTCAGAACACCATAGATTTCGCTCTCTGAAATTTTCAGATGTTTGGAAATCGCAGTGATCACCTCTGGAGGGATATATCCATATTCCGCTTGAGTTTTGTGCAATATATGGATCAACTCTTTCTGCTCAGTTGCGAATTCTTTCAAATATTTTTCCATTTTTACCACTTTAAGATTGAAATGATTTATTATACTCCGAACTAAATTCTCCGACCTGGAGATAGACCTCATGCCCTCTATTCGTCAAGGTGGATACTGAACTGGGTGTCAAACCTGCGCGGTT
>JBATYS010000047.1:0-7054 GCA_049674205.1 Candidatus Aminicenantaceae bacterium | reverse complement strand
CCAGAACTCACCGTTCTCTACCTTGTGCTCTTCCATTACTTTGACCAGTTCCTGGCCGAATATGAGTCCCGTTTCGAGAGAGAGTACGGCTTCCTCCGCCCCATCATCAAAGAAGTCGTTGAGCGCTATCTCGATTGCGGCAACCCAAAGTGCGGGTTTGCCCGGGTTCGCTGTCCTTCGTGTGGGGAAGAGAGGTTATTGATGTTCTCATGTCGTAGCCGTGGATTTTTCCCATCGTGCCATTCGAAGAGGCTTGAGGAATGGGGTGAGTGGATGAGGGAGGAGCTTCTTCTGGATGTCCCTCACCGCCAGGTTGTCTTTGTCATCCCCAAGATGCTGCGCATCTTCTTCAAGTACAAGCGCCGGCTTTTGGGGGATCTTTGCCAGGCAGCGAGAACGACGCGAGGTCAGGGCTCAGACCAGGAAAGAGGCCGAGCGGGTGGGAAAATACATGATTCGTCCTCTCCTTTCGCTCGAACGGCTCTCCTTTTCAGAGAAAGAGGGGAAAGTCTGCTACCGGTATGGGAAAGAGGCCGAAGAGGTGGAGAGGATGGATTATCTGGAGTTCATCGCCCGGGTCACTTCCCATATTCCAGACAAGGGCCAGGTCACCGTCCGCTATTTCGGCCTGTATGCCAACGCCCACCTGGGCAAGGTACGCAAGATGGAGGGGTGCGAGCAGAAACTCATCCTCATCGAGGAAGAATGCCCAAGAATCCCCCGCAGAGGCTGGGCAGAGATGATAAGAAAAGTGTTCGAAGTCGACCCTTTGACCTGCCCTAAATGCCAGAGCCAAATGCGTATCATTGCCTTCCTCTCAGACTATGCCGTGGTCGATCGTATCATCGCACACCTCAAGCTGACATTTGTCGCGGACAAACCTCCCCCGCCTCATCTTGCCTTTCAGGAATTCCTCACGGCCGATGAGACCTCGGCCGAATATTTTTCATGATCTTCTCTTTGACCAGGCAGGACTCTGGCTGATTTCCGGCGTTTTTTGGGCGGCTCTGCTTCTTTTGCGGCTTTTTTGACCGCCATGAGCGACTTCCTATTATCCTTGACATCTATTTTGTCGCGATTTATATTTCCTGACGATGGTTGAACGGGAAAATGAGGACAAAGATGCTCACCAATCCAGTGCATCTGAAAATGAAATTCTTATCTTTCGAAAATGCCCACTGCACGAGCTAAACCTATCAACCAGCTAAGTGCAGCCAAGGAGATACAAGTAGCCAGGTGAGAAAGATGGGGATAGTATGACCTCTTTCATGATGAAGAGCTTTGCCAACATTGATAGATAAGGATTCCAGGAGCAGCTGTATACAAATCGCTCGCGGAAGAGGCTATTGCAGGGCCCCGTAGTGGAGATTGACAACAAAGTACCTTGGGTATATTATTAGCGACAAAGCAATGAAGGTCAGGATGCTTCGTCGCGAATTGCAATGGGAAATACTGGTTTAATGGCAGAGTTTTTTCAAAACTTGAAACCTATTCTCTACAGTCTCGGTATCATAATCGGGGCCGGAATTACAGGCTTCGTGGTGCACTTTATAATCTTCAAAATCCTTAGTCGTCTGCAAAGGACGACCTCAAATGCGTTATATAGGTCTTTAATAAAGCACACACGTCGGCCTCTTAAATATCTCATAGTCCTTCTGGCTATGAACATAGTAATACCTATTGTGGAACTGCCTCAGGGGCTTAACTATTTCTTAGACAGTGCGTTCCGCTCACTGTTTATCATTTCGGTGTCTTGGCTGATAATTGCCCTGACCGCAGTTGGCGAGGATGTAATACTGAGCCGTTATGACGTCAATGTCAAGGACAACCTTCAGGCAAGGAAAATATACACGCAGACGCAGACCATAAGAAAGATATTAGCTGTTGTTATTATTATAGTTGCGGTGGCGCTGGTGCTTATGGGCTTCGAGAGATTCCGAGTACTTGGCACCGGTATTATCGCTTCTGCAGGTCTGGCTAGTTTGGTAATCGGGTTTGCAGCACAGAAAATATTCGGAAACTTCCTCGCTGGCATTCAGATAGCATTTACACAACCTATCCGCGTAGACGATGTAGTTATAGTGGAAAACGAATGGGGAAGGATAGAGGAAATAACCCTGACGTATGTTGTTGTACGGATATGGGATTTGAGGCGTCTAGTCTTACCGATAGGCTATTTTATTGAAAAACCTTTTCAGAATTGGACCAGGGTTTCTGCTGACCTGCTAGGGACAGTTTTTATATATGCGGATTATACAATACCCGTTAATGAGATAAGAGAAGAGCTTCACCGTATTCTAAAAAGCTCGGATAAATGGGATAGCAAGGTCTGGGGATTGCAGGTTACAAATGCGACAGAACGCACGATGGAATTAAGGGCACTCATGAGTGCAGTGGATTCTTCTACGGCATGGGGCTTGCGCTGTGAGGTAAGGGAAAAGATTATAGAGTTCGTTCAGAAAAATTACCCCGAAACTCTACCAAAGACGCGGGCGGAACTTAAGAAGACAGAAGTTGATAATATTTAAATAGCATCCGAATCCATGGATATTCATGTGAAAGAGCTCCCTAATAAGAATTTGAATTATTAGATTATAATAATTCGGCGGGAAGTAGATATTTGACTGTAAACGATGGAGGTGCATCATGACGACTAAGAAACATTTTACGACTTCGGAAGCCAAACAAATTGGAGAGAAATTAGGTATAGATTGGAGCAAGCTTGATATTGAGCAGTATCGTATGGGGCTTGATGTTGAACTTGAGCATGGTTTGGTAGACCCAACCACCAATGTCACTAATGACGATCCTATCATAACGGGAAAGATAGCATTGGCCCATCTTTATGAGTTCCCAGATTACTACACCCGGCTGGATAAAATGGAAAAGGAAGCTGAAGGGCAGCTCTAGGTCATTGGAAATTATTCTTTTTCAGTTCATAAAAATATGGGGGAGCAGTGATACTCCCCTTCGTACTTTTTAACTATAATTAATCAGTTACGATTGCACAAACATGGGGATGTCTGTTTTTCCAACGTAACATCTGCCGCTGCTAGTAGTCAACACTGCGTAAATGCTGCGATTCAGACAGTAGAGCGCCTGAAGCCGGGTGAAAAACCTGGGGACCCCTTTTCCTCAGGAAAACAAAGACTCAAAGGATCCTCCTAAATCCTGAAAAAAATATTTTAAAAATCATCATTTTTTTATTGCTTTTTCTTTCATAATCTGTATGCTTATATAGTAATGGGCATACAGAACAGGGATCAAAGGGAGAAGTTCTCGCAGCTTCGCCAGTCTCTCGGCCATCTCTCCTCCCAGATCAGAGACCTCATCCGGCCTTTCTTCTCCGATAAGCCGGTGATCAAGGGATCCGTCTATGAGCTCAAACGCAAGTGTGGAAAGCCTGGATGTAAATGTATGGAAGGTCAACTCCACAGCAGCATGGTCCTGAGTTCCAGCGAGAAAGGCCGGACGAGGCTGCGGGTTATTCCTCGTGGCTCTCTTCTTGAGGTCAAGAGGAAAGTCCAACGATATCAAGCGCTGCGGCGCTCTCGCAGCCGACTGGTTCAGACCTTCAGGAAGATGCTTCAAGTTTTGGATGAGATGGAGGAGATTCGCCGGGAAGAGATGTCCTCTGGGGAGAGCGGCTGAGATGGGCCTTGTTATTTTTGAGGAGTCGAAGTCCTTGATCTGGGAGGCTCTTCAGGAGGGAGATTTTGATTACATGGAGTCTGCCAGTGAGGTTTTCGAGACGGATTTTTTCCGTTTCATTAAGGCCAAACCTATTCTGTCGAAGCTGGCCGAGACTTATCCCACTCCTCGCAAGAAGGAAGAGGTGCCGCTTTTATTCTATGTGGCATCGAATCTTTCGATGCGGCTGCATGGGGTTCATGCGTTTAACGCTTATCCCCTGGTGGTGCAGGCTGGGGGGATGCTCAATGTTTTTGGCCCCTCTTGCGGCAGGAAGGTGACCCACCCTGATACGGGAGAGCTGACGATTTATTGCGAGGGGTTTAACAACAAGAATCACTATGACCGCCAGTCTCCCTGCGATCCGGACTATCTGCGGAAGATGGCCAAGGATACCCGGGCTGATGAGCTGATGGGATGGTTTAATCAGGATGTTGTTTCTGTTTTCCGCACGCAGCGAGCTTTTGATAAGGAAGGTCTTTTCATCGGAGATGCCTCTTATCTTTTTGTGCCTGATAATCCTAAATACGAAGGTTCGGTCAGGCTTCTCTTCGATGAGCATGATCATCCTTTAAGCAGAGAGCGATACGAGGGATTGACCGATGAGCAAAAAATCCGTTGCCGCCGCCGGCGATGTTATAAGATGGTCACGCTTTTACACACCAATCGGTCGCTGGATTTTTTCCTCTTTGCGGGGGTGAGGGTTCTTTCGGGTCAAGAGAATGAATCTCCGGCTCTTTACGAACTGGTGAGAGAGTTTGTGAAGGTGGCGGGCCAGGGCGTGATGAAGAGACTCATTCTTGACCGTGGTTTTCTAGACGGGAGAGCCATCTCGACTGCTAAGAGCGAGTATGGGATTGACGTTCTGATTCCTCTCCGTCGGAGGATGGACATCTATGAGGATGCCATGGCTTTATTCCGATTGCCGGATGTCGATTGGGTTCCTGTCAAAGAGCCGGAGGCGGAGGAAAAAAAGAGGTTCGGCCCCGGCCCGCGGCTGTTGTCAAGCGGGAGAAAAAGCGACAGCAAACGCTCAGGGGACGCAAGGGAAAAAATACGCCATCCCCCGAGGACATTGTTGTGAAACGCGAAGCGGCTGCCATCGGTCATTTTCGCTCCTGGTCCTCCTGTACGGTTCCGCTGACCGTTGTGGCCAATCGCGAACTCTACGCCGACGGCCATGAAGAGATGTGGCTGCTCATGGACACCAAGGAGGTAAAAGAACCCGCTCGACTCAAAGAAGAATACCATCTGCGAACAGCCACAGAGGAAAGATATCGTCAGTTGAAGTGTTTCAGCGATCTGACTCACTTTACCTCTCGTGCTTTTTCCTTGGTGGTCAACCAAACGGTCTTTATCATGTTAGCCTACGATCTCCTTCAGTTCTACCTCCTGCGCCAAGAGAGAAAGAGCCTCAACAAAAAACCCTTGCCTCATATCCGTCAGCAGTTGCTGCCCGCCGATAATCATGTCATCGTCTATTGGCAGAACTACTATGGCCTGTTTAATCCATACGAACTTGTTGGGTTTGTGGTGCAGCTCTCAGAGGAGGCACGAAAGAAAATCGCAGAGAAGTGCCGTCGCCTGGGTCGGGAGTTGAATGGGATTATGAAAAATCCTCGAGCACCTTGAGGTCCATTTTTGATTTAATGATCTAAGCAGCGATCCTTTCATAGTACCTCTCTCATCACTTCAAACATTCTTCCTCCCTCTTAAGACTCATCCTCTGAGATCAGTGCAAAAACTTCTCTGCCTTCTTGTTTGATCCTCTCTTTCCGCTTAACCTGTGTTTAAAAGATGCCGCTGGCTTCATTAGTGTCTGAATCGCAATGCGTAAATGAGCATAAATTGCAGGAATATTCATTTTGTGGTATACTTAAAATAAGTTCCTGTTTAGGTTATTACAAGCTTCTCGGAAGCTACTTACACAGAGTCTTCTTAAGTATTGGATGACCCGAACTCTAACTAATTGAGACTGTTCAACACTTGTAACCACTTAAATATAAACAGTTTATAAGGGCCAGTTTTGGGACTTACCCCCATTATTAGCCGGAAAACACCCCAAATAGCTCATTTTGGGTAAAAGTTACCCCCACTTTTTATAAAAAGTTACCCCCATTATTTCGGTGTTTTTTTCCATTTTTGTTAAATAGGCATATTTTATGCAAGTGTTATATTTTATAGGTGGTTACGTCTTGAGTTCTCTCCTTTTTTTGGGTAGCGTGAGTATTGAACAGATACCCGCTTTATTATTGAACACCCCTTATAGGAGATTACCCATGACTGATTACCAATTACCTATGCCAAAACTTTCTAGCGCCTATCTGGACCTTATAGATGAAGATAATGATCTGGTAAACTATTTCCGATTGATTAATCTCTACAATGTTCATACTGTTGTAGAAAAATGTTATTCACATGCTGGACCTCAAGGATACGGAATTGGCCTCTTCCTCTCTCGGATGCTGAAAGTCAAACAGACATTTGTCTCTGATAGAATCCTTGCCAGGCGTCTTTCTGAAAACAGCACCTATAGACACCTGTGCCTCCTTGAAGAAGGTCCTGCTCCAGCTCATAACACATATAACACCTTAAGAAAACATCTCGGTGTAGAAAGATATGCAGAAATCCATGTAAACTTTGTTAACGAAGCAAATAAAATTGGACTCTTAAATCCCAATATAAAAGAACTCCCAAAAAATCGCCGTGAAGGTCTAATCCTCATCGGAGATTCAACACCTATCAGGTCTTATTGTTCCTCCAAAGGAATAAAACAAGAAAATGGTTCATGGCTCTTTACCGACCCTTCGGTAAGCTTTGGCCGTCCCCATCATAAAGATAAGTATCCTGTTGGGCATAAGGCACATTCCCTGATAACTATTACTGGAATCCCTATGGTCAGCATTGTAAGTACCCGTAGAGATTCTGATGAAATTCATATATTCCCGCTCTTGGATGAATTCAAAAAGAGATTCCCTTCTCTTAATATAGCCTATATTGTCCTGGATGCGGGTTATGATTCTGAGGAGATTCATAAAGGTATATACAAAGGCTTTACTATTATTCCGATTATTATCCGGGGCAAAATGGTCTATCCAAAAGAATTCAATTCTCAAGGAACACCTCTTTGTGAGTTTGGATATCCTTTTACCAAAACAGGTGTTGATTATAAAAGAAAACGCACCAGATACCACTGTAAAAAAGTCTGTCAGAAAGATACTCAGATAATTTTTTCATGCTCTCATTCTGAGAGAGGTGGACTTGTCTCGTATACACATTTTAGAGATAGCTACCGTAAATACGGGCCAGCTACTCCAGATACCATTATCTACAAAAAATTGAAGCCTTTTCGCACAGCAATAGA
>JBATYS010000046.1:0-16332 GCA_049674205.1 Candidatus Aminicenantaceae bacterium | reverse complement strand
TCCTTTTCAAATTCATGATTAACTTTTTCCAGAAGCTCTTTTGGCGTGCGCCCAGTATAATCGCAGCTGTCCAATCACAACCATGGTATATCACTGTGCTTGTACCAGCAGTGGGAGGGTTGCTCATAGGGCCTCTGATTTACTACGGCGCAAGGGAAGCAAAGGGTCACGGCGTGCCTGAAATTATGGAAGCCCTGGTCTTCCGCGGTGGAAAAATCCGTAATCAGGTGGCTCTTATCAAAGGATTGGCCTCTTCTATCTGTATAGGATCTGGGGGGTCGAGCGGAAGGGAAGGCCCTATCGTTCAGATCAGCTCCAGCTTAGCCTCAACGATCGGCCAGGTTTTTCACATCAGAGAGAGAGGAATGCGAACCCTCGTGGCTGCAGGAGCGGGCGCTGGAATCGGAGCGACTTTTAACGCTCCCATTGCAGGAGCGCTTTTTGCTGTGGAAGTCATCCTCGGAGAATTTGGAGTTTTCGCCTTCAGCCCGATCATCGTGGCATCCGTGATCGCCACTGGCACTTCCCGCTTCATAGGCGGAGATTTCTCTGCATTTACCGTACCGAAATACACACTGATCAGCATTTGGGAGATCGGCCCCTATGTGCTTTTGGGAATAATATGTGGCATCGTGGCCATACTGTTCATCGAAGTCCTCTACTTCTTCGAGGATAAATTCGATAAACTCCGACTCCACCCCGCCCTCAAGCCTGCATTAGGAGGCCTTTTAGTGGGAGCCGTCGGCCTTGGATTTCCACAAGTTTTAGGTGTAAGTTATGACGCCATGGATACCGGACTCCTCGGCCAACTGGGTCTGTGGTTGGCGCTTGTTCTTGTTTTCTCAAAAATTCTTGCCACTTCTCTGACTCTTGGTTCAGGTGGATCTGGAGGCATCTTTGCGCCCTCTCTCTTCCTGGGTGCCATGACAGGAAATGTCGTGGGCTCTTTCTTCCACAACGCTTTCCCTAATTCGATGTCTTCACCGGGAGCTTTTTCACTGGTCGGGATGGGCGCAGTGGTGGCGGGGGCCACGCATGCTCCGATCACGGCGATCATCATCATCTTTGAACTGACGAACGACTACAAGATCATCCTCCCTTTGATGCTCTCCTGTATCATCGCATCCTTTATAACTGTGGGTATCCACAGGGATTCCATCTATACCATGAAACTCCGCCGAAGAGGTATCATCTTCAAAGAAGGCCGCGAAGTGAACATATTGAGATCCCTTCCTGTCAAGGATTTTATCAGTCATGACTATCAGAAATTTTTAAACACAGAGCATGTGGGCAGGATCGTAGACCAAGCGATCAGCGGCAAGCATCATGCTTTTCAGATCGTGGATGGAGAAAACAACTATGTCGGGTGTTTTGCTCTCAATCAATTGAAAAAGCTCGTCCTCCAGAAAGAGCTCCTGGATTCTCTCGTTATCGCAGAGGATATCGCAGTTCCCGGAATCCAACTGAACTATGAGGACGACATGGAGAAGGCCATGAGAATCTTCGGACGCGAAGATGTAGCTGAGATCCCTATCCTGGATGGGAAAAAATTCAAGGGTGTTGTCAAACGGAAAGACGCCATTGAAGCCTACAATCATGAGATCATAAAGAGAGAAGCGGCATACGGTCTTGTCCAGAAATTGAAGTTCACCCAGCCCAACAAAACGTATGATTTGAGCGCCGGATACAAGATCATGGAGATCGATGCCCCTTCTCTTTTCTTGAATAAAAGTCTGAAAGAACTCAACCTCAAAGCTCTTTACAGGATCGATATCCTTCTAATCAAAAGAAAGTATCCCCCTAAGACCATCACAATCCCGTCGGCCGATGAGGTCATCCAAAAAGGGGATGCTCTGATTATAGCCGGGCTTGAAGAGAACATCACCAAGATTTTCAATCCGTGACGGCGGGGTGGGGTTCTTGACAACCAGGGCAAGGGACTATATATTTAGATTTTGGACGTCACGGAGGCCAAGATGGATATTGAAATGAAAATCAAAGGGCTGGTGGTTGACCCCATCTCGAAGATGCCGATCGTTGTTCTTGAAGACCCGAGCAGCGAATACATGCTTCCTATCTGGATCGGTGTCTTTGAAGCCAACGCCATTGCCCTCAAGATGGAGAACATATCAACGCCTCGCCCCATGACTCACGATCTGCTCACAAATCTGCTGGATAGATTCGAAATTCCTGTCGAAAAGATCGTGGTGAACGACGTCAGGGACAATACCTTTTATGCCACCATTTTTTGTAAACACAATAATGACATCTATGCCATCGACTCCCGTCCATCGGATGCCATCGCCCTTGCCCTCCGTTTGGAAGTCCCCATATTTGTCAATGAAGATGTCGTAAAAAAAGCACAAAGCCTCAAATTCGATGAGGATTTTGCGGATTCAGAAAAGCTCCAAAAGTGGCTGGAAAACCTCAGGCCCGAAGATTTCGGAAAATACAAAATGTAAAATCCATGGGCCCGGGTTCCCGGAACATCAAGACTCCATTAACACTCATCAACCCAGGAAAGATCGAGCTACGTACGCAGCGTTAGAATCATGTAGAAGCCGACCAGGCCAAAGATGAGGTTGGGACCCCATGCTGCTAAAAACGGGCTGAGATAGCTCACATATCCAAGACTTTTAAAGATCCCGATAGCACCCCAGTAGATCATGACAATTCCCATGCTCATGCCGATACCGACCAGAGTCCCCTTTTTCCCCATAGTAAAAGCAAATGGAATCCCTAAAAGAGTGATCACGAATATGGTCAGCGGAAAAGATGTTTTGTGCTGAAGATCGACTTTGAAACGGGTGGTCTCAAAACTCTTTTCCTCGATATTCCTGATATATCGATTAAGCTCACCGTAACTCATCTGGTCTGGCTCTTTCCAGTCCTTGAGGAAAAAATTTTTGTCCTCCACGCCGGGCAAGACCATTTCGTCATTTTTCTCATAGCTGACAGGTCTGTCCCCATCAAAGATCCGGGACCAGGATTTGGTCAATAAAAGAACACCTCCCTGGAGATAGCCTTTCTCCGCAAATATCCTCCTCTCCAAAGACCATGCCACAGAATCGATCTCGAAAACTGAGAGACGATTAAAAACCAGGGCCTCTTGATCCAAGTAGCTATAATTGTAGATACGGTTCCCCTCCCTGTTCAGCAACCACCGGCGATCGAGATGGCGATATGACCTTGCCGGGACGTCGATGATCTGATACCAGGTTTCCTCTGCTTTTTTGTTGGAGAAAGGAAGAATATTCTCCTGAATGTAATAGGAAAAAAAACTGATCAAAATTCCCATGAACAGCAAGGGCATTATGATACGATAGATACTGATCCCACACGTTTTCATGGCTGTGATCTCGTTGAATTTATTCGCCAGGCCCAAACTCAAGAGGGTCGAGATCAGTGCTGCGATGGGAAGAATATAATGGACAAATTCTGGCATTTTGAGCCAAATAAAATGGAAGAAAATGCTGAGCGGCTTGTTATGTTCATAAACACTATCGATCCGTTCAAAAAAAGTCACGATCACGAATATAAAGAGCATGCTGAAGAACGCCAATCCAAAAATAAACAGGTATTTTCTCAGTATATACCGGTCGAGGAGGTTGGGAAAACGAAGAGAAAAAGGCAGTTTATAGCGTGTGGGTTTGGCTGTTACAACCCTTACAGAGATCTTCTTTTTTTTATGCCGCCGGAAAAACCTGTACACAGGGGCAATAAGAGAAGATTCTTTAACGGATCTAATAAACAGATAGATGCCGCAAATCGCAAAAATGATATTTGGACCCCACATCCCGACAAAAGGTGGGATTTTCCCGTCCATAGCGAGCTGTTCACCCGCTGTTATCAAAATATAGTAGAGGAGAATGATGCCGATGCTGATAGTGAATCCACTCGTCCTTCCTCCCTTCTTCGTGGTCGCTCCCAACGGAAGGCCGAGTAGTGCAAAGATAAAGCAGGCGAACGGCAGCGCAAACTTTTTGTGGATCTCCACCCAATGAGAGATCAAGTCTCGCTTTCTGTCCCAATATTGGAGGGATGTTTTTTCCTCCTCCGGGAATTTCTCGAGCTCTGCTTGGATCTTTTTGAGATCGCTGTTCAGCTCTTCAATGTCCTTTTCCCTCACGTGTTTCCCTCCTGTGCTTCGGGCTACGATGTTTTGCACAGGAAGATTCTCTTCAAATGTTTTGAATGTGGTCACTCTGTACTTAACAGGTTCATTCAGAGGATAGGAGTGGAGCACTCCATCCGTGAGCTCCAGGGTTGCATTCTGGGCTTCTTGATGGAAATTCAAGTATCCTCTTTTTGCAAAAACAACCCGTGGCTCCTCGCGCGGTTCAGAAAAATAGATAAAAATATTTCTCCATTCATCATCCTGAGCAATATCCTGGATGTAGAGAACCATGTTCGGAATAGATTCATTGAATCTGCGCGGTTTGATCTTGAGGTGCACTTTTGAGAGCACGGAATTGGAGAACATCTGCACCCATTTGTAGTTTGACCGAGGAGCAAGATAGAGCGTAAGGAGGGAGGTGATTACAAAACCAAAAGCGGCAAACAAGAGGATCGGCCTGATAATCCTTTTGTGTCCCACTCCCAATGTTTTAAAAGCGACAATCTCTGAATCGGAAGAGAGACGGCTCAGTCCGGCCAGTATCCCTACGGCTACGGACATGGGTAGAGTAAAGGCTAAAACCGAGGGCAACAGATAAAAAAGCAAGGAGAGGACCACAGACAGAGAAACCCCCCGCGTGATAAGGATCTCGGAAAGCAGCAGGATCTGGTTCATCAAAAGGAGGAAGGAATAGACAAGAAGTCCGACGAGAAAAGCGGGAAGGATATCCTTGAGGATATAGCGGTCAAATAGCTTCAACACTCCACTAAATATACCACATTCATCTCCCACAATCCATTCCGCATGCTTCTAGTTGGCATCTCCAAATCTGTATTAGTGTCATTCAGAGTGATCAGATTATATGATATCAAAAACGAACATCTGGGAAGCAGCGCTGCTCTATTTCGATGTAGGGACCGTTTCCCAAACGGTCCGTTCGGGGAACGGACCCTACAAAGAAAAATACTATGCCCGGCGCACAAAAAAAAAGGCCCCGGGAATCCCGGGGCCTTTTGAGTTTGAGCGTTTGGTTTTAGTACATGTCTCCGCCAGAAGGCATTGAAGGCATTCTCATCTTTTCATCCTCAGGCATATCAGAGACCAAACCTTCGGTTGTGAGAAGCAGGCCAGCAATGCTCGCTGCATTCTGAAGAGCTATGCGAACGACCTTGGTAGGATCCAGGATGCCGGCTTTCACGAGATCTTCATACTTCTCTGTGAGAGCATTAAATCCTTTGTCTCCTTCCAGTTCTTTCACTTTTTCGACAACGATCGAGCCTTCTAGTCCTGCATTGTTGGCGATCTGGCGCATGGGTTCTTCAACAGCGCGTTTAACGATGTCCACACCGATCTTTATATCGCCTTCCACTTTCAGCGAATCAAGAACGTTTTTGCTCCTCAAAAGAGCAACGCCTCCTCCTGGAACGATTCCCTCTTCGACGGCAGCTTTGGTGGCGTGCATAGCATCCTCCACTCTAGCCTTTTTCTCTTTGAGCTCCGATTCTGTAGCTGCGCCCACTTTGATCAATGCAACGCCGCCGACCAGCTTGGCCAGTCTCTCCTGCAGTTTTTCTCTGTCATAATCGGATGTGGTATCTTCGATCTGGGTTCTGATCTGTTTGATCCGCGCTTTTACATCATCAGAAGTTCCCTTGCCTTCGACAATAGTAGTGTTGTCCTTATCGATGACAACTTTATTAGCATCACCCAACCAATCCACAGTGACATTCTCCAACTTGACACCGATATCTTCTGTGATAACTTTTCCACCGGTGAGAACAGCGATGTCTTCGAGCATGGCTTTTCTTCTGTCACCGAATCCGGGGGCTTTAACAGAACAACAGGAAAAAGTGCCTTTGAGTTTGTTGACGACAAGTGTGGCCAGGGCTTCACCCTCGACTTCTTCTGCGATCACCAACAAGGGCCTTCCCATCTTTGCCACATTCTCGAGCAAGGGCAGGAGATCGCGCAAGTTACTGATCTTCTTCTCATGGAGCAGAATCACAGGGTTTTCCAGGACACACTCCATTCTGTCGGGGTCTGTGATGAAATAGGGAGAGAGATAGCCGCGGTCGAACTGCATGCCTTCCACGATATCCAATGTGGTTTCAAGACCTTTGGCTTCCTCTACAGTGATGACGCCGTCTTTGCCCACTTTGTCCATGGCTTCGGCTATTATTTTTCCGATCGACTCATCGTTGTTCGACGATATGGATCCTACCTGAGCGATCATATCGCCGCTGACATCACGGCTCATTTTCTTCAAAGCATCGACAACTTCTGCAACAGCTTGATCTATGCCTTTCTTGATCAGGTTGGGGTTGGCTCCCGCGGTCACATATTTTAGCCCTCCAGCATAAATGCTCTGGGCCAAAACGGTCGCAGTTGTGGTGCCGTCTCCGGCAACATCCGAAGTCTTGGAAGCCACCTCTTTCACAAGCTGAGCACCCATGTTTTCGAGGGGATCAGCCAGCTCAATTTCTTTGGCCACGGTCACACCGTCTTTGGTGCTCAGCGGAGAGCCGAATTTCTTGTCCAGAACGACGTTTTTTCCCCTTGGACCCAATGTTTCTTTGACAACATTGCTCAAAGCGTTGATACCCTTTAAAAGGGCCTGTCTCGCTTCATCTCCGAGTGTAATTTGTTTTGCCATTATTTCTCCTTTCACCCAGTCAGGTGATTTTCGCTAATATCTCTTCTTCGCGAACGATGAGATGTTCCACATCGGCGATCTTGACCTCTGTGCCACTGAACTTTCCGATGAGAACCTTGTCACCTTTTTTGACGTCAAGAGGGATAACCTTACCATCTTCCGTCACTCGCCCTTTCCCGACTGCGATCACTTCCGCTTCCTGGGGTTTTTCTTTGGCAGTATCAGGAATGATAATTCCGCCCTTAACGGTCTCTTTTTCTTCCAAACGCTTTAGAAGAACTCTGTCATGTAAAGGAATCACCTTCATTGAAATCTCCTTTAGATTTAATTTTTAGCAGATTCGCTATGAAAGTGCTAATATAACAAAAAGCCCCCCTGTTGTCAAGCTAAAAATTTAATTTTTTGGCACTCTTCCCTTTAGAGTGCTAATTTCGTTGATTAGTTGATCTTAAGGGCCTTGTATAGGTTATGCAGCGTATTCCGATGGATCCCCAGGGCCTTTGCTATTTTTGTCTTGTTCCCATTGTATTTTTCCCCAGCCGTTTCAATATAGATCTTTTCAAACTCTCTCAAGGCTTCTTTTATGGGCAATTCCTTTTCGACCAATTCCGTCACAAGAACAACCATTTTATGGTGAAGGGAGAGTTCTCTAAACTCTTTTTGCATTTTTCGGCCTCCCGCCCATGATGTCTTCGTATGTCTCTTTGAAAGTGTCTTTGAGCTCCTGTGGGATCACTTTGGCGACAAGCTTGGTCATCCCCAAGCAGTATGGAGCCAGATAAGAATTCTTTAAGGCCTGTACACTCACAGGAAAGACGAGCAAGGCAAACACAAGGATCCCGCAGATCAAGACCCCTTTTAGAAATCCAAACCCCCCTCCCAGGACATGATTGATAAATTTGATCGGCCCCTTGATAATTTTAGATATCAACCATGAGACGAGCCCGCCCAAACACAAGACGGCAATAAAGATCGTGATAAAACCTAAAAAATGAGAGAGGACATGGCTATCGACCCATCGCAAGTACAATTGAGAGACATAGGGATAGTAGATGAGCGCTAATGCCAATCCTAATAATACCGTTGCAAGGCCTATGACTTGGCGTATGAGGCCTTTGATGATCCCCAGGATCAGGCTCACGACAATTATGATGAACAAGACTATATCCAGCCAGTTAAAAATCATAATGATCTCCTTTTCCTGAGTTCCTCCACCATCCAGTACCCTCCATTATTTAGGGAGCCAAAAGGAACATGAGGTTTGATGCGTCCATGAAAATCAGATCCTGCGGTTGGTACTAGATCGAGTTCCATTGCCAATCCCTTATAGTAAGCAGCCATCGAATTATCATGGTAAGAAGTGTACACTTCTAAACCCTGTAATCCAAGGCCTTTGAGCACCTTCAGGTCTTCTTTGGTGACTCGCTCGAAGGGAGCACCCGGATGCGCCAAAACAGGAACACCGCACATTTGCGGTGCCAAAGCAAGAACATCTTTCAGATTGACATTCTGCCGGGGTACAAAGGCCGGCCGGCCATCGGCAAAATAGTCCTTGTAGAACAGATAAGGGGCATACATCCTGTTGGCATCGTCAAGGTATTTCTCTAAGAGTGGATCGGCATTTTTTTCAGCCTTTATCAACAGCACATTCGCGATCGTGACTCCCAGAGGCGGATGCGGCCCTGCCTCCTGGAGAACTTCCTCCCATTCGATGGAAAATCCGAGTTTTTGGAGCTTCTCCACTCGATTTTTAGCCTCGATGACGCGCCTGTCTGCGACCTCTTTGACGAGCTCTTTCACGATTGTCCTCTCCCAGTCAATAAAAAACAGCAGAAGATGGAATTCCCGATCAGTGAAGAGTGTTGTCAGTTCAACACCCGGAATGACTTCCAGACCTATCTCTTCCCCGATATTCAGAGCTTCTGGGTAGGCAGCGACGCTGTCATGATCGGTGATCGAAATAGCGCGAAGCCCCTTTTCTTTAGCCAGGTGGACGATGTGTGTGGGCGAAAAATCCCCGTCACTGCTTTTGTTGGAGTGGATGTGTAAATCGACAGACTCTGTCATCAGAGTTCATTTTTTCCCGTGAGCAATCGATAAATCTCCATATACCTTTCGGAGGTCTGTTCGACGATATCCAAAGGCAAAGGCGGCGGTGGTGATTGTTTATCCCAGTCTGTGCTATACAGATATTCACGGACGAATTGTTTGTCCAGGCTTGGTTGTGATTGACCCGGAGTGTAGCTGGCGACAGGCCAGAACCGTGATGAATCCGGCGTAAAAATTTCATCCACAAGGATGATCTCTCCGTTAAGGAGTCCAAATTCAAATTTTGTATCCGCGATGATGATCCCCTTGGAAAGGGCATGGAGCGATGCTTTCTGGTAGAGCTCGACACTGATCTTTTTAACCTTTTGAGACAATTCCGCCCCCACTAATTTTTGCATCTCTTTAAACGAGATGTTTATGTCATGCCCTTCTTCTGCTTTAGTTGCTGGCGTAAAAATGACTTCCTCCAGTCTGTCACACTGTTTTAATCCTGGGGGGAGTTTGATTCCGCTCGTTTTTCCTGTATCCCTGTAGTCTCTCCATCCAGAACCTTCAAGATAGCCCCGAACGACACACTCGATTGGCAGGACTTCTGTCTTTTTCACAAGCATGGATCTCTTTTCGACCAGATCTTTAAACTTGTACAATTCCGCAGGATAATCGCTGACATCTGCACTGATCAAGTGATTGGGGCAGACGAGAGACGTGAATTCAAACCAAAATTTAGAAAGCTGGGTTAGTATTTTCCCTTTGTCAGGGATAAGAGAAGGCAGCACATAGTCAAAGGCTGAAATTCTGTCTGAAGCAATGACCAGAAGGCTGTCTCCGATCTCATACACATCCCTCACTTTCCCCTTTTTATACAACGGAAAATCCGGTAACACAATTTCTGAATAGATGTTTTTCATAGTAGCCATAGGATAAAAAAAAATAGCTCAAAAATCAAGAAAGACCGATGAAGTTGATCAACCTTCCTGCATGATTCCTTTCTCTGCGGTAGGAGAACAGATCCAAATCACAGTGTGTACAGAGATCGACTGAAAAAATATTTTTTTCCGGAACACCCAGTGCGAGGATCTGGGCACGATTTGCACTCCTTAAGTCAAACAAATATTTCTCTTTTTTAGAGGGATGACTGTTAAAAACTCCATTTTGAAGGCCTTCGCTCTTGAATTTTTCTCTCACATCCTCCCCGACCTCATAGCAGTCCTTGTCTATACAGGGCCCGAGGACAACAGAAAGAGATGTAAAATCGCTGCCATAACTCTGCTGCATCGTCCGGAGAGTCTTTGTGATGACTCTCTTCAGCGTTCCTCTCCATCCACAATGGACAGCGGCGACAGCTCTATTCTGTGTGTCCACAACAAGAGCAGGAAGACAATCTGCGGTCTTTATGATGAGGAGGATTCTGGAGCGGTTTGTCACGAGAGCGTCTCCTTCCATCCTCTCCTGGGGAAACTTTGTGATGATATGGATGATATCCGAGTGTGTCTGTCTGAGGGACACACGGTGAAATCCAGATAAATCTGGCGTTGATTCAAAATCCTCTTCCTTCCAATATCGCGTTCCAAAACCATGGACAAGAAACGGGAGTTGCTCTAACTCCTCCACCACTCTATATTTTCTGGTTGAATTATTCATAAAAGCTGCCGATACTTTCCTTCATAAAACCTCTATATCATATCAAGACGATCTCAGAATTTCACGATGTTTTTGATACCACTAATTGGGACACTCGGAATTCCGTTCATCAAGGATTTGGAGATGCTTACTGCCCTCCGTGTATGTTAATAAGCAACCGGCGTTTATGATATAATTCTTGGAGATGATGGCGCAAAAAAACCAAGTGCCTGTTTACCTCAAAACCCACAGAGAGGGTTTACTAGAGGAAAAAATAGTCAAGGCACAGAGGCTTCTCGAGAGCTGCTCTGTATGTCCGCGTGACTGTAAAGTCAACCGAATTGAAGGGGAAAGAGGATTCTGCCGTGCAGGATTCCTGCCCGAAGTCTCTTCATCCTCACCTCATTTTGGTGAGGAACAACCGCTTGTCGGGTTTCACGGGTCGGGAACGATATTTCTCACACACTGTAACCTGAGATGCCTGTACTGTCAGAATTATTCTATCAGCCATTTGGATGAAGGCGAAGAGATATCTATCGAGCAGCTGAGTCGCATGATGGTGGCCATGCAGTCTCTCGGTTGTCACAACATCAACTTTGTCAGTCCGACCCATTATGTCCCGCAAATCCTTGCCGCTCTCCCGAATGCGATCACTTTGGGGCTATCAGTCCCACTGGTGTACAATACGGGCGGTTACGATACTGTGGAGACACTTAAACTCTTGGACGGGGTTTTCGACATTTATATGCCGGACTTTAAGTACAGCACGGAGGAGGTCGCCGAAGAGTATTCACAAGCCCGGGATTATCCTCTAGTGGCCAAACAGGCGATCAAGGAAATGTTTCGACAGGTGGGAGATCTTGTGCTGGATGACAGAGGGATCGCGCTCCGAGGATTACTCATCAGGCACCTCGTTCTTCCTTCCGGATTGGCAGGCACGCAAGATGTGATGCGATTCCTCTCACGAGACATATCTGAAAACACCTATGTCAACATCATGGCCCAGTATTATCCATGCGGGGACATTCCGCCGGGCTCCCCTCTGTATAGGAGAATATCAAAGCTTGAATACCTCAAAGCCGTCGAGATCGCTAAAAAAGAAGGTATCACGCGATTCGATTAACTTCTCTCAACGTTTGTTTATCGTTTTTTGCATTTTCACGTTTTGTGTTTTACGTATTGCGTTTCACGTTTTGTTTTTTACATTTCAAGATTTACGTCCCAAAGACGTGTCAAAAAGCACATTCCTTCCGAAAAGCGTCAGGAACAAGGAAGGGAAAAACACGATCACGGCTAAAGGGATATAGGAGACACGGACCCCAAAAATATAGGACATCCAACCGAAGATTATGGGCCCAAAAGCAAAGCCCAGGTCAACGGATGCTGTAAACATACTCAATACCATTCCCTTTTCTTTCGTCAGGGTGCCTTCCACAGCTAGTGCAGAAAGGTGAGGATAGAGGACACCGGTCCCAATGCCCCAGACCAATCCCGAGAGAGAGAGGAGCAAATTGTCTTGGGAAAAATACAAAAGAACTGCACCCGCCGCTAGAAAACAAAATGCAGGGAACAGAAGCCTGGGATCACCCCAAAAAGCGATACGTTTGCCACCAAAGATCCTGAGGAGAACGGCTGTCAAACCGAGAAATGTATAAAAATATCCGGCCCTCATTGAAGTTCCTTCATGAGCGAGCAATGGGACAAAAGAGAGGCCGGAGCTCAATCCAACTTCAAAAATAAAGGCGAGTGAAAAAATTATGAGGATTCTTTTTTTTGCCAAAAGGCGGATGAATCCTTTTCCATGAGAACCTGGTTCATGGACCAAACGAGGCATCGGGCTCTTGATGAAAAAGACGGCAACAAGGGGAATGGCCACGAAAATGGCAGCCACAAGAAAAAAGTAAAAGAAACCATATCTTTGTATAATCACTTCCGCGATGTAAGGGATTACAAGGAGCGGGAGCAAAAATCCTGTGGATACAACTCCGATGGCATAAGTTCGAGTTTTCTCTGGGACGGCTAGGATGGTGATCAACATAGCGGCCAGGACAAAAACAGAAAATCCAAGGCCATGAAGAGTCCTTATCGCAAAGATCACCCAATCGATCTTATCCACAAAAACATAAAGAACGGAGACAACAAGCATCAGTCCGAGGCCGGCCACACACACCTTTTTGGGCTGCACACGACTCAGGAACCACCCCGCGAGCGGTCTGGAAAGAAAGGCTGCGATGGAAAAGACCCCCACGATCAACCCGATCTGTCTAGGTGATCCCCCGAGGCTCTCCAGGAAAAGAGGAAGGAGGTTAAATACAGACAAGGAAAAAAAGGTCATCAGCACCAGAAAGTGCATGGCCAGGACAATTCGGGGTAAAGTTCTCTCCTCCATTACAGAGATTGATTTTTTCATTTGGAAAAGGAGTTATTCCGTTTGAGTGGCGGTTTTGAAGCAGAAGTTGCGGTAGTGCTCGATGATGTCCTGGATGAGGTCTTCTTTTTTAATTTTTAAGATTTCTGTAGGAGTGACATCTTTCATGAATTGACCTTCCGTTTCCTGCATGGGACTGTTGATGTCTTTTCTCCCCCTGATCACCAACTTGAGTTGAAGCTCGAGGGAGTTTTTGGGAAATCCGATGGTGTACAGAAAATTCTCTACCTTGGATCTGGGAAAATTGATCTGGAAAGTGATCGATCTTCCTTTATCTCTTTTTATTTTTGAATTTATCCTGTAATTCTCGAGCTCTTCTCCAAGGCTCTCAAAGGCGGGTTCAACCACAAATTCACAAAACTGATCGAAGTTTTTAATGGTCTCTTCCTTGCTTCTTTCGATGATCCTGTAGCCATCAAAAAAACTTGCCAGGTTCTCTTTCCAATCCTTTGCCATTGTGGTCCTCGAGCTAATCTTGTGACTTGTATTCTATCACACTTTTTCAGGACTTTACGAGCTGGGCAAATTTCCGCCCGAATTCCTTGGCTGTCGCAAAATCTTCCTTTGTTGGGCTTCCGATGAACTCAAAGGAATCAACGATCTCCCATTTCAATGGTTCCACGATCTTTTTAACGCCCTTCAGGGCTCCTCCGCTCCAACCATAACTCCCAAAATATGCGGCCTTTTTGTGCTGGATCCGCTTGTGGGCAGCCATGTTGAGGACTTCAGCCATCGTGGGGAAAAGTGAAACCTCATAGGTGGGGGCGCCGATCATGACGCCACGTTTCGTCCAGAGAGAGGGGAGGATGTAACTGACGTGATTGCGGGAGACATCAAAGATATCAAGTGAAACTCCTTCAGCCGCAATGCCCTCAGCAACAGCATTCATCACAATTTCTGTGTTTCCGTACATGGAGCCATAAATAAGAGTCACTCCCGGTTCCGTAACTCCATTGGCACACTCCGCCCATTTCTTATAGAGGTCCAGGATAAGGGGGATATTTTTCCGCCAAATGAGCCCGTGGGAAGGGGCGACAATGTCTGTGGGAAGTCCCTTCAATGTTTCGATGGCTGCCAGAACTCGGGGGCTAAAATTGGCCAAGATATTCACATAATAGCGGAGGGCCTCCTTGAGGTAAAAATCCCTTGATTTGCTTTCATCGTCGAAGAGAGCCCCGCGGATGGCACCATAACTTCCGAAGGCGTCGCAGCTGAACAGGATCCTATCTGAAGGGTCATAGGTCATGATGGTCTCCGGCCAGTGCAGGAAAGGAGTCAAGATGAAATTCAGATTTCTTTTCCCCAGTTTGAGGGTGTCTCCATCATTAACCACCAAAACATTTTCTGTAATAGAGAAGAATTTCTCCAGCATATCCTTGGTCTTTGCCGACCCGACAAGAGTCACATCCGGGACAATTCTTCTCAACGTCCGAATAAGCCCGGAATGATCGGGCTCCATGTGATTGATGATGACATAGTCGATCTTGGTGATGTCGGTGATGTGATCGATCTTTGCAAAATACTCGTCGCCTTTGATCGACTTGGTCAGATCGATAATGGCCTTTTTCTCATCGTTGATAAGGTAGGAATTGTAAGAGACACCCTCCGGAGTGATGGGCCATAAACCTTCAAAAAGGTCGGTTGTACGGTCATTGACACCTATATAAAAAACATCCGGCTTGATCTCGGCTTTGGGCATAGTCTCTGATCTCCTTATTTGAGTTAACCTACGATTTTAATGGCAGGGAGGTGAATATGCAACCCTCATCAAGCACAGATCAATATTCCACAGAGTTTCTGCTTTACCTAGATGTGCCGATATGGTACAAATACGTGAAAAATGACAAGACGCGGCAGAACTCGTTCCTGAGGAGAAAGACATGAGTGGCCAAGAAACCAGTCAAAGAGGCAGCTGGGGATCGAAGATCGCCTTTATATTTGCTGCATCTGGCTCAGCCATAGGCCTAGGCAATATCTGGCGGTTTCCTCTTATGGTCGGCCTAAATGGCGGGGCCATTTTTGTCTTCTGTTACATACTAGCGATCATTTTCATCGGATTCCCGGTTATGTTGGCAGAATTCACTCTAGGCCGACATACAGCCAAAAATCCCGTGGGGGCTTACAATGCCATCAAACCCCGTTCCTTCTGGCAACTGTTCGGCTACATGGGAACCTTGGGAGGCGCCTGCATACTTTCCTATTACGGTGTAATAGCTGGTTGGGCACTCGGCTATTTTTACAAAACCGTGACCGGTGCCTTCCGAGGAGATATCACTTTGGCGCAGTCAGGCGCTCTTTTCCAGAATTTTGCCGCCAGTCCTTTTGAGATGATATTTTGTTTGTTTGTGATCATCGCGATCACGACATATGTCGTCTCAAGGGGCGTTCGGGCGGGGATCGAGAGATGGACAAAAATGCTTATGCCTGTCCTTCTCGGCCTGATCATTCTCCTTGCAATAAGGGCAGTGACCCTCCCCGGAGCAAGCACAGGACTCGCATTCTATCTCAAGCCTGATTTTTCAAAGCTCAACATTACTGTCATTTTCTTCGCTCTGGGACAGGCATTCTTTTCATTAGGGCTGGGAGTGGGCACGATGATCACCTATGCCAGTTACCTCTCCAAAAAAGACAACCTTGTCACATCGGCTGGATGGGTATCTTTCTCAGACACTCTCATCGCATTTTTTGCTGGAATCATCATATTCCCCACTCTTTTTGCCACGCCGGGAGTCAGCCCGGAGAATTTTTCTATCGACACAGGACTCATGTTTCAGGTCTTCCCTCTCATCATTTCTAAAATTCCGGGTGGTTACTTCTTCGGAGTCCTCTTCTTTTTCCTTCTTCTTTTGGCCGCTTTGACATCAACCGTCTCCATGCTGGAGATTCCTGTAGCCTATTTTGTGGATGAGCGCAATTGGTCACGAAAGAAGGCAACGTTCCTTGTCGGCGGTTTTTGTTTTTTTCTGGGAATTCCCTCTGCCCTATCCGTGGGAGGCGTGAAAACTCTGACGCGCTGGGGTTTCTTGGGTAAAATGGACCTCGTCTTCGGCAACATCGTGTTGGCTTTGGGCGCCCTTGCGGTCTGCCTGTTTATCTCCTATGTTTGGAAGGTCAAAAACGCGCTAAAGGAGATAGCCTCCGGGAATGACCGTTTTAAGCTGAAATCCCTTTGGATCTTCAGTGTGAAGTATTTGGCGCCAGCGCTTATTATCATCATACTTATCTTTATTAGAAAATTGACGGGATGAGCGACAGAGGAAAGCTATTCTTTACGAATCGCCATGTTTTATGATAAAAAAAACGGGATAAAAAAAGAATCCATAGGAGAACGCGCTCAAGACGATACAGCATGAACGGTCAGGAACAAAACCAAAGAGGCCTTTGGGGCTCGAAGATCGCTTTCATCTTCGCCGCCACAGGTTCAGCCATCGGTCTTGGTAATATCTGGCGCTTTCCGATGGTAGT
>JBATYS010000045.1:0-3175 GCA_049674205.1 Candidatus Aminicenantaceae bacterium | reverse complement strand
TTGCATATTTTGTCATGAACAGGTGGCTTCAGAGTTTTGCCTATCGTGTGAATATTGGCGTCTGGATATTTGTTTTTTCTGCATTCCTGGTTCTGATCATTGCCCTGCTTACGGTCAGCTACCAGTCCATCAAGACGGCACTCGCCGATCCAATCAATTCTTTGCGCTACGAATAAAAGAGATTTTGGATGGGTTGATTCGTTTATTGCAAACAGGTAGTGGAATTTTATAAAATCATATCAATAATCCTGCTTCTTGTAAAAGGAGGGATGTGATGAGAAATAAGTCAGCAATACTTTCGGTAATTTTATTCCTTTCTATCTTTATTCTTTTAACTTCTTGCGGTGAACAAAAGGCTAAATGGGCAGGGACCATCGAGGAAGAGGATGGAATCACCATCGTCCGAAATCCCAAAATACCCATTTATTCAGAAGAAGTGTTTCAGCTTGAAGAGGATCTAACCATTATAAGCCCGGAAGATGATGAACTTATGTTTCAGAATCTCACCACTCTTGTGGTCGATGAATCAGAAAATATCTATGTAACTGATACGAAGGCAGGACACATTCTGACCTTTGATAAAAATGGCGATTTTGTGAGGACAATAGGAAAAAGAGGGCAGGGGCCAGGGGAAATGACCTATCCCCTGGATCTTGTGATAATGGCGCAAAAGGAACTCATGGTCAATGATCTGGGCCAAGCAAAGCTCCATTTTTTCACCCTGGAAGGTGAGTATTTAACGCAGATGACAACCAGCAAATATCCCGCTTTTAGACGACCCAAATCAGATGCTGTAGGTAATATTGTTGTTAGCCATGCAATTATGGATAAACCAGTCAAGATATTTTTAAAAAAAATCGATTCCGAGTTGAATCCTCTATGTGAGATTGCTTCAGTTGTCGCCATTACGCAACCACCTGTTATTGACTATTTTGAGGTCAGTCGCACCACAAGTTTTGTCTGGAATGTTTTAAGCACCGATGAAATCATTTGGGGCAATTTTAAAAAGTACGAGATATTCGTTTGTGATCCAGATGGAAACTGTTTAAGAAAAATTGTTAAAGAAGATGAGGGTGTTCTGATTACAAAGGAAGAAGAGAAAAAGTTGATCAAAAATATGTATGGCGATAATCCTGTTCCTCCTTCAATCACGTTAAAATTTCCTGATCGATATCCACCATTTATCCACTTTACATGCGACGAAGAGGGAAGAATCCTTGTCTATACTTATGAGAAAACAGAAGACGACGAACGAAATTATTACGACGTCTTTGATTCCGAGGGGAAGTTCATACTCCGAACAACATTTAAATTCTGGCCTCAAGTCTGGAAAAACAGCATGATGTATTGTGTGGAAGAGGATGAAGATGGATTTGAAGTTATTAAACGTTACAGAGTTAATTGGGCGATTTGAGTGATGGAATGAGTTGAGTGGAAGTAAAAGGCTTGTATATTAATTCACATAAATATCAATTCACCGATACAAACATGGGAGTGCTTTCTCTCTTGTCGCCGGTGACGGCCGAGATCGCATAGATATTGGTAGAGTCCTCGTTAGCTTTTCTTGCCCAGTATTCGAATGTGTTGGCATCCACCTCCGCTAACAGGGATCGGTATTCATCGATTAGCCTGTATATCCTGTACTTTGTAATGTTTTCACCGGAATTTCGAGGATTGGGAAGCCACTTTATAATATTTATGGTCTCTCTGGTGACCAGACCGCGATTTTCCACTTTTTGTACGCTGATCTCTAATGGGCAATAGGGCGCTTGTCCGATGTGACCTCTGATGGGTGTTAGGATAAAATTGGAGATTAAATTTAGCACAGAATTGATCTGAGTCCCCGATGTCTCCGGGCTTACCTCCCAATGTGCAGTGGTTACGATGACCATGTCCAATTCAGGAACATTGACGATGATTTGGCCCCCGTGACCGAGTGCAAAATACACATCATAGCCTCCAGCCTGTGCAAGCCACCACTGGTATCCGTACCCAAAATCTTCAAAGTGTTTTTTAAACCAGGACGCATCTGTCGAATATCTTTGTGTCGACGCCTCGATCCATTCTGCTGGGATGATCTGTTGTCCGTCCACGAAACCATTATTCAAATAGAGATAGCCGAATCTGGCCATATCTCGAGGTGAAAACCATAAATACCCGAATCCGAAATAGTATCCCAGTGAATCTTGATCCCATCGCTTTACGGTGATGTCCAGCGGATCAAAAAGATATTGTTTTGCGAACTCGTATGTGCTCATGCCTGTGGCTTTAGTGAGGATCCCCGAAAGGATATGAGAGGAATGAGAGGAATATGCAAATGTTTGGTCGAGGTCAGCCGCCAAAGGGACTTCAATAGCAAATTCCATCATGTCTCGGCTCTGGAACCATGGATCGATGTAGTCGCCACTCTCCTCGAATGCGTAACCGGCTCTCATCTGCAATAAGTGCCGTATGGTTATATCGAACTTTCTCGGATCAAGATCGGGCGTTGTATACTCAGGGAAAAAATCCATCATCTTCTGATCGAGGCTGGTCAGATAATTTTCTCTGAGTGCGATGCCCACTAGAGCGGATGTGTAACTTTTTCCTGTTGAACATGTGTGATCGGCGTAATATTTATCCGTACCATTGAAGTAGCGTTCAACGATGAGCTTGCCGTTCCTTACAACGAGTAAGCTGTACATGAATCCCAATCTTTCAGCGTGATCGAACGCGTTCGAGAGAATTCGAGAATTGATCCCTTGTTCTTCTGGAGGGGCTACGGGCCAGTCATAGGGATCGTTATCATAATCTGTGAATCTATAGAATGTATCCTCGGAGCGTGTTGCATTTTTTTCAGTATCTATCTTCTGATTCGCTTGTTTAGAAGTGAGGCCGAAGCTAAAAAGGAAAGTTGTGAACAAAAAGATTACTAATATCTTCTTTATATCGAGGGAATTTTGGCTGTTTTTTTGATCTTTAATTTTTCTTCCTCTGCTTCAATTTCATCTACTCTATCCCCTTAACATTATTTTATATAGCAAAAAACATGCCATCTCAGTCCCATGGGTGATGAATTGTCGGGAGCGTTTCTATGGGGGATTGTGATGTAAAGCTTTTTTACTTATGTAAATGCTTAGAAGGGAGGAAAACAGGAAGAGGAGGATGAAAAGAAGAAGGAGGAGAAGAAGAAGAA
>JBATYS010000044.1:0-1922 GCA_049674205.1 Candidatus Aminicenantaceae bacterium | reverse complement strand
ACACTCAAACTCAGAGTATAACTCAAGTTCCCTTTGGCTCATATAACCTGGAAGCTGTGAACAGCAATTCTGTCATTGTTGCCTCAGTCATCATTACAGTCAGTGAAGTCAAAGAGTATTTTTGGACAATCAGTCAATAAAATAAACAAAGAAAAGGTGTCAGCAGATATTATGAATAATTCAGGTGAAAAATGAATAATTCAGTTTAGTAGAGTCTGACTATACAAGATCCGATACATTCCGCACCAGACCTATTTTTGTTATGTTGAGCAATAACCGTCAGGGTGTAGGTGCCTTTTTTCCAGTCAGTATTCGTGTTCAGCGCTGTAAAGTAATACTTTTTGTATTTCGCATCATAAAAGTCGGTCTGATAGTAGAAAAACTCAGGTCCGTTTATTATGAAATGAAAACTGGCTTTGGCACTAAGATAAACACCCGTGTATTCAACGACCCAATAAATTGAGTCATTAGCGGAGAGTTGGATCATCTGCATTTGAGCACCATCCTCATCTGCAGCATAACATGTTAGAACCTGGGCTCCGGGTTTGTCTGGATCAGTGACCTGAGCAACAACACCTGGGTCTTCATCCTCGATGACTGCTTTTACTCCTGTGTGTACGCCGATGACTTTATCCTGATTTTGTGCTGAGACCGATACAACAAGCAAAAGACACAGAAATAATAGGAAAGCTTTTCCTTTCATTAGATCCTCCTTCGATTTGGATTCAATGTCATCTTTCCATATATGATTTCTCATGTCAATAACCCAACAATACTGAACTTTTTTTTCATATATATCAGAATATCAGAATAAAGCTTTGACAATTAATTTTAGTATCTATATTATACATCCAATAAATTGAAGGAGGAAAGATGAAGTTTAAAATTTTTATTCTTTGTATGTGTGTCTTTTTAGTTGGCCCAGCTATTTCCAAAGATGTTGAGATTACATCACAATTGGTTGAGAAGGGATTTTTCCCATCCGATCAAATTGTTACTGATCAGTCAGGACGTAGAAATTTTATAGCTATTGCCATGTGCGGATATCCTGTGGTGGATGGCATGATAGAAACTGTCGTTTCAAGGAGTGACTCACGTTATCTTAGACACACTCTTGAGTACTATTCAGACGCGAGTAAGAATATCCGGATCTACGTAATGATCACCGGTCCAGAATTTGCGTCATCCTTCTCGGACAGGTTATCTGTCAATGCAAATACCTATTATTATTGGTGGATTAATTGGAATGACACGTGGAAAACAGGCGTTTATAAAGTCACATTTATCGTTGAGGTTATAGGTGGAAAAGGGGGATCAACACTTGTCGAGAGTTACAGTTTTATCGTAACCTAAAAAGCACGCGGATTAAAACAGTTATATCCAGACTTCAATGGCTCCGAAGAGGAGCCAGGCCTTGATGGACTCAACTATAACAATCTCGCAGCAGCGATCTTACAAGAAAAAGCCTCTTTTGCACTATCAGAACGCAAGACCAGGTTAATCTTGTGTTCCCACTTGGACGATAATCAGAGTCAGCTCTGGATGGCTTAGTGCTGCTCGGAATATTTCTCTGAGTGTTGAATCAATGTCGGCCTGCTCAACTTGAAGGACATTTTTAACACCACAGGCTTGTGCAATTTGTGTTATGTCCAGAGCTGGTGCATCACGCCCCATGGCATCCCTTGCCACGCCAGGATGAGGCTGGAATCCTGAGGTGGCGCTGGCTTTGTTATCCAGAACGACCATTAAGATATTGCTCCGATTATGGACAGCGTTACAAATGGCGGGAATTGAGGTGTGAAAAAACGCAGAATCACCGAAAATAGCAACAGCCCGCTCATCGATCCCCACTTTGCTCAAACCATCGGCCACACCAACTGCGGACCCGATGGCATACTTCGCATCCAGCCTGTCTGCCACTG
>JBATYS010000043.1:0-1640 GCA_049674205.1 Candidatus Aminicenantaceae bacterium | reverse complement strand
AAAGATGATCCCTACTTCGAAACCTTCTACGAAAAAACCAGTTTCATCATGACCGATGAGGAAAAAGAAGACTACAAAAACCTCCCCGATGCCGAATCCAAGAAGAAATTCATCGAGGAGTTCTGGCAAATCCGTGACCCCGATCCCGGGACAGAAGAAAATGAGAACCATCAATTGTTTGAAGAGCGGGTCGAGTACGCAAACCGGTGGTTCGGAAGGAGGAGGCCCCACCCGGGAAGTGTCCCTGATTCAAGCTGGGATCAATACCATGGCTGGGACACAGAAAGAGGGCGTGTTTATCTCATCATGGGCGAACCTGATGTTTTATACTTTGGCATCTGGCCTATGTATGAGGGTCGAACTGTCTCTCAGCCAAGCGGGGAAAGCTCGGAAGCTTGGATCTATTACCGCTACCAGCTGACGGTATATTTCGGAAGGAGATCGACAGAGGACTGGGGGCTTACAGGCCAAAATTCAAAATTATTCCAGTCACTGGAAAAGGCAAAATTGGAATTGATCCATCCTGAACACAGACGGTTCATCGAAGAACCTTTGGATTCAGACGCAAAATATGAAGACGGCACCATACGCATTGTTATCCCAATATCAGGAGTAAATTGGGATGATCAAGAAGAGATCCTTGTGGCTGAATTCAGTGTGGACATAGATGTCTTTCATGACGATCAAAAAGTCGATAAAATCCAGGAGAAAAAGACATGGCAGAAAACAGAAGAAGAACTCTTTGAAACATACGAGTTGATCATAGAGATTCCCTATGTTCCGGAACAAGAGGGAAAATACCGCCTGGAGATCACGATTGAAGACTTGATGTCTTTCACTCTTTCTCAATACAAGACAGTGGTCCGTTTTTCTAAATGAATTCGAATTGAGCGACAGTGTTCAGGATCCCTACATCCGCGAGAATGAAGATGGTATTTCGGTCGTGAAAAGATACAGCCTGATCTGGCAATAAAAACTTTCTCGTAAACAGTTTAGCCTTGTGGAGCGTTATAAGATCTGAAACAATCCTGATAGAATGGAGAGATTATGAAGAGACCTGTATTTATGGTCCTTGTTTTACTATTGCTAGTGATCCAGATCATTTTTTTCTCCTGTAGGTCTCACAAGGATGGATGGGAAGGTGAAGTTGAGGAAGTTGATGGCGTCACGATCGTCAGAAATCCACTTGAGCCATACTATGGAGAATTAGCTATTGAATTAGAAGTCGACTTAGAGATTGGCAATGACGAAGACCCGAATTATCAGTTTTATAGTGTAGCAGGAATCGCTCTTGACAGTGAGCAAAATATCTATGTCCTTGACTCCGGAAACCACAGGGTCCAAAAATTCGATAAAGATGGACACTATCTCCTGACCATCGGCCGTGAGGGAGAAGGTCCTGGTGAATTTTTAAGGCTTTCTTCTGTTTTTATTGATGACCAGGACACAGTATCTTTATCTGACCGAAGAAGGATTCAGATCTTCGATGGTGTAGGTGTTTATAAGGACAGTTTGACTTTTGAGAATAACATCAATGATTTTTTCTTGGATATGGATGGCAATATTTTCACTTTTATCATGCAAAGTGATGATGAAGGGAGTAAAAAATATCTCGTCAAATATGATAGAAAGGGGAAAAT
>JBATYS010000042.1:0-2085 GCA_049674205.1 Candidatus Aminicenantaceae bacterium | reverse complement strand
GGACGATTAACAAGGCCAGTGGAATAGCGCGGATTAAATTGTCACCTTGCTTTAGGACATGTGCCACCTTTTGGATACAAAAAACATGCAGAAATATATTCCATGCCTGGCTTTATTTGGTATAATACTTGCTTATCCTTCTAAACAAGATCTCGTGTAAAGGAATGAGATAACATGAAAAAATGCACACTTTTAATTCTTATTGGAGTTCTATTGCTTGCCCCTTTTCATCTTTGTGCTCAGGATAAATTAGCAGTCAAGATGAGCTTTGGCCTCGCATATGGAGGGAAAGTGGAAGGACAAGCTGCATCCACTACTGGATTCTTCGGGTATCAAGCAGCCGAGCCAGAAAAAGCAGGGTCTGGTATGGATTTTACCTTAGAGTTCACTTACCAGCTCAATCCAAGCTTTGGAGTTGCTTTGGGATTTGGATTTATCAACAAATCCATGAAGGGTCATTCTGGAATATTCACAGACGACCAGGTCATGTTAGCGACTTTCTGGTATGAACCCGAGTTCGCATCAGAAATTTACCCAGTCACTTTATCCGGAGTCTTTACTCGCCCTTTATCAGACGGTATCAATCTTAATCTTCTTGGAGGAGTGGGATATTATTTCGGAAACGTCGAAGTCAGGGAACCCAACAGGACGGTTCTAACCGACAATCCCGATTACTTCTGGTACCATATCACTTGGATCATGAAAAGCAGCGTAAACACTATTGGGTATCATGCAGGCGGGGGATTCGACATCTCAGTAGGCGGAGGATTGATCATCACTCTGGAAGCTCTCTATAGAAGCGTGAGTTTTAATAATTTCGATACTTCTGTCATCCAAGAGCTTCTTACCTATAATCCCCCTGAAGGACTCTGGGGAAATTCGACATTTCTCTATGCCGAACAGAAAGGGGGAGAAGTTGATATGGGAGATCTTGACTATCCGGTCACGAATATCAGTCTGACTGGTTTTGTATTCAAAGCAGGCTTCAAATTAAGGTTCTAAAGTATCCTCGTCTAAATCTCTTTGAGTAATTTCTTCTTGTTCTTAATTGCCTGAAGAACACCGGGAAGAACGATCTCTTTTTCTTTGGCATCAAAGTCGCTTTTTATGATATCTGTCTGATCTTCCAGAACAAAAAACGAGAGGACTTTTACATATTTTGCAATCCCAATAACAGGACTTCCTTTGCTGCGCTCCATGTAAGTGACTTGAATCGTAACTTTTTCCTTCTCATCGACATCCTGAACCAATATCACAACATGGATATCCTTATTCGTATCGTCGTCGTCCTCTCCTACAAAGAACTCTCGCTTTATAAAATCACATCCAGGATATTTATCGAACTCCTTCATCTCCTGGTAAATCTCTTTAAGAATTTTGGAGGTGTCTTTTTTCTCGATGGAAATCATGGAAAATCGTACAGAGAATGCGAATTCAGACAGGCAGAAAAGCAGGCAACAAGCTATTACAACTCTAAACAATTTTTTAGCCGGTGGAAATCTCATTCTCCCTCAAGTTTTATTTTCTCACATTTTGAGCTTAATTTCATTTTTTTGTTTAGTGAAGTTTCCTCGCTGGGGAAACTGAGCGTGTTTTCGAAATCACCATTTGGAACACTCGGAATGTCATTCATCACGGTTTTGGAGATTCTTCCTAGCGCGACTAAGCGAGAAAGACAAAAATTCACCCCTTTATTCCACCTCTCATGGTGATTGATACTATCATTGGATAAGGTCATACTATCCCATGGCAAAACCAGGGTTTGCCGAGGTTGCTTATCTATGTATCCTACTGAAATATTGTGTCCCCATTGCAAAAATTCACATCTCCGTGAAATAAGGCTCCCTCCCCAAACCATGAATTCTACATGGGGAGACGAAGCAAAAACAGAGAATGTCAGACTGTTTTATATGTGTTTGTCCTGCACAAAAATGTTAAGCGAAGAAGAGCTTAATTCCTGATATCTATTTTTCAATTTTCTTAATACTTATGCGACTAAACGTTTGGATTAAGTTGTGGTTTATCTAAAAATATTTACTTCTCTATCTCTAATTCTACCATTTCAAGGCCTTCTTGGGGGTGATG
>JBATYS010000041.1:0-25264 GCA_049674205.1 Candidatus Aminicenantaceae bacterium | reverse complement strand
AGACTTCAAATAATGGACAATGGCAAATCGCTGCGTTGAGCCAGGAAAATACTGTATCACATTCTCCCAACCAAAACTGAAGATCAATCCGAACATGATCGACCGTTTTAAAAACGTCCCGATCATCGTGAAGAATGCTGTATAACAGATCAGGCCAAGAACTAGAACGGCCATATTTCTGAACAGAATCTTATACAGAGAAAAATTCAGCAGATCATTCACATTTAGAATCAGAAAAGAAAAAACTAATCCAAAAACAACCATCAGAGTGACCAGCGTCGTGTAAGCGGAATATTTCCCCAGAATAATTGCTGCTTTGGGGACAGGACGTGTGGTTAGATAAGTTAGAGTTTTGGCCTCCAATTCTTCAGAGCACACAGATGTCCCGTAAAACAGCGCCAATATCAGGATCAGGAACTGGAGATAGAATCCCATGATCATGTTGGTGAAAATGTAGATCCCCTCAAACCTGGTATGTCCAGCAAATATCTGAGAAAACTTGAAAATCCCGGCTAAGATCACGGGCAGAAAACTGATGAGATAAAAGACCTTCGATTTTCTCGCTCTTCTTCCTAGGGGAAAGAAGAAACGAAAAACATCCCACACGGAATTCCATAGGTGTTTCAATTTTCCAACATTGCTCTGCGTCATACTCACTTTCCTATTAAATAATCGAAAACCGCTTGAAGATTGTCATCGGGCGATGTTATCTCAAACACTTCGATGTTGTTCTCCACAAAAAGAGAGGGCAATAGTCCGAAAAACTTGTCCCGGTTGTTGGTCTCGACCAGGAGAGAATCGTCATCAGGGATAAAATTGACCTTCAAGACAAAGTCATGATGGATGAATTTGGACACGAGCTCTCGCGGACGACTGCATTTTATAGAGATGATATGCGGATGCGTCTCGATCAGATCTCTGATATAGTGAATATCTCCCTGTGCGAATATCTTTCCTTGATGAATTAGGATGATCTTTTTGGTCATGGCTTCGATTTCAGGAAGCACATGGCTGGAGACTATGATCGTTTTTCCTTCCTGCTTGTAGGATTTGATGAGCCGTATGATCTTCCTCCGGCTCAAGGGATCCAGTCCGTTTAAAGGCTCATCGAGGATAAGTATCTCGGGCTCATGGGCAATGGCTTGGGCGACCTTGATCCTCTGGCGCATCCCCCTGCTGTATGATCTTATGACTCTGTCCTTATCCGGCATCAGCTCAACGATGTCAAGCGCTTTGTTGGCTTTGGCCGATATTTCAGACTCCGACAGATGATAGAGCCTCAATAACGCGGTGAGAAACTGCCAACCGGTGAGCTCATCATAGAAGGAATCCTGCTCTGGACAGATTCCGAGAGTTTTGAACAGGGCGTAGTTATTTCTCACTTTTTGACCGGAGATCCGGACAGAACCGATGTTTGGTTTTATCTGTCCCGTGATCAGTTTTAAGAATGTGGATTTTCCCGCGCCATTAGGGCCCAGAAGGCCGGTGATGCCTGGTTCGATCTGAAGAGTGACATCGCTCAGGCCCAGAACATTCCCATACCAACGGGACAGATTTTGGACCTCGATAACAGGCTTCATTTGACCACCTCAACACCTCTGATCTTTTTCTTCAAAACATAGGCTCCTAAAACACAGAATCCTACAATGATCACAAACGATAAAAACCAGGGGGTATCGTGGGGGAGTTTCTGATCAAAGAGGAAAGCTCCCGCCTGCTTCAGGTTCTCCTTAATGGAAAGAAGCGCAAAGTATTCATCCCGAAAGATCCCATAAAAAATCCCATAAAGAACGTCCGAGAATATATACAAACCGAAGATCAATATCGCGACATATCTTCTATTTTTATTCACAGACGAAAGGAAAAGCCCATAAAAAGAAAAAAAGATCGTGACCAAGAGGGAGTAACCGATCACAGAAAATGGGAGTAATGGATAGGCGGAAAGAAACTCAAAACTCGCCGAAAAAACAAGCTTCATCAGAATGAAAACAAGACCGGGCAAAAGAGTGACAATCAAGAGAAAAAACACGATCACTGATGCTTTTCCAAGAAAATAGTCCCTCTTGGTGATAGGCCGTGAAAAATAGAGCTGGAGAGAATTGAACTTGAGGTCATCAGAGATGAGGCCGGCTCCACAAAAAACCAGGAGCATGACCATCATAAAAAGCATATAGTCATTCGTAAAATACGCTTTAAAATAAGCAGGGTCGATGTTAAGAAAATCGGGCATCTCCCCCTCACTGATCATGAATTTAAAGTCTTCCATTCGCTCAGCGACGTAAATGCCCGCAAGAAAAAGCACGGCAGGCGTAAGGGCTAGGAAAAAAAGGAGCTTGAAAAACTTTTTTCGGAACGTCAGCTTTATACCATATCGAGTGATGGGCAACCAGGACAACTTCTTATTCAAAAACTTGCCATCCCAGTGTGTATAGCCTTTCTCTTTAATGGTCATCAATCGACTCCCACCACCTCTGCGAACAGGTCCTCTAGCGAGGTTTGACTCTTGACAAAGTGTCTGACTTGATGCCCCCCTGCAGTCGCCACACGAAAAATCTCTTGTGCACTTTTTCCTGGTGGCATGTATACCTTTAGCATTCCGTCCTCTGTTTTCTCGATACGACACTCCATGGCTTTGAGTTTATCGACGATACTTTCCGTCTCGCCTTTGACTTTGAGCTCATAGAGACTGTAATCGAGTTGTTTCAAGGCCTGAAGGTCGCCTTGATTAGCCACCTTACCCTTGTTGAGGATCAGCACATAAGAACACACGGCTTCAATGTCAGAGAGGATATGAGAGGATATCAACACCTGTATATCCTTCTTGGATGAAATATCCTTGATGAGATCGAGAATCTCTTGCCTTCCTTGCGGGTCCAGACCGCTTGTGGGCTCATCGAGGAAGATGAGTTTTGGATCATGAACGAGAGCTTGGGCCAGTTTGAGGCGTTGTCTCATACCGCTGGAATATGTCTCCAGATTGCGGTACCGGCTCTCCTCTAATCCGACATAGAAAAGAACCTCGTGTGCTCGCTTCATGGCTTCTTGACGAGGCATTCCAGATAACTCGCCTAGATATGATGTAAACGCCACCGCATCGACGTTCGTGATCAAACAATCATCTTCCGGCATATAGCCCACATAACGCCGGATCATCCTCTGTTGTGTCTTTATATTATAACCGAGAACGCGGCCCTCTCCCCTCTCTGGTTTAAGGAAACCCAGGAGGATGCGGAGGAGTGTGCTTTTTCCCGCTCCGTTGGGTCCCAAAAGTCCGATGGCTCCTGACGGCAGGGAAAGATTCACCCCCTCCAAGGCTTTAAGCTTACCGTAGCTGAAATGCAGGTCCTTTATCTCAACACTCATAATTTTCCTGGACTATTCATATACGAATATTTGCTTAAAAAAGTTCAACGGCAGATGTCCCATCTCCAAAAACCAGAGCGCGGTAAGCCTTCTCCACACGGTCCCAATTCTCTTCCCTGTCCAGCGCCCAATATCTGCCCATGACAGTGACCACTCTTCCCAATGACAGAGACTGGCACTTTTTCTCGACTTTATCCACATAGATCGAACCGCTCTCCGGTTTTTCTCCTCTTCTCCCGATCAGAGAGTGTACATACACCTCTGTCACACCCATGTTCTTAGCCATCTGGAGGAGCGCAAAGAGATGGTCGATCGTCCCGTGAGAGCTGTAAAAGGATACGATCCCCAGAAGATGGAGGGGACGATTTTTGTCCCGGGCGTTCTGCATGGCACTTCGAAAAGCTGGATTTCTGAAAAAACTCCCGTCTTCGATGGATTTATCGATCCTGACTCTATCGAGCAGAATGCGCCTCCCGGCTCCCAGATGGAGATGTCCGGCTTCAGAATTCCCCACGGTATTCGCAGGCATGCCAACAGCTTCACCGGAAGCTTCAAGCGTGGAATGAGGAAACTCTGCCCAAATCCTATCATAATTTGGGGTGTTGGCTTCTTCGATCAAATTGCCAAATGTGTCTTCTTTCATTCCCCATCCATCCAGAATGAGGAAAAGGAGTTTCTGGTTCCCGCTTTTGTTGCGGATTGGTGTATCGATCAGTGATTGGCCAGTCATTTCAAGCGGCTTCTCCAGACCCAATAACTCGAGCAGAGTGGGCGCAACATCGCTCAATTCCCCATGCTCCTTCAAATCCAAGCTTTTCGGATCTTCCAAAGTGAAATCCGCGAGAATCAACGGAACAGGATTTTTTGTATGGCCCGTGTTAACTGTTCCATCCGGATACTGCCATTCCTCGACTGTGCCGTGGTCTGCAGTCACAACTACCGTAACGCCTCGCACACGGCTCTCATCTACCAGCCGCGCAAGCTGCTGATCCACGACCTCCACAGCTTGCAGCACTGCACGTTTATCCTCGATGTGGCCTAATACATCCACATTGGCAAGATTCCCCACGACAACATGGACGGTTGGATCATCCAGCTGAGCTACTATGGACTCAGTGACTTTTTCAGCACTCATCTCTGGAGTCAAGGCGTATGAATCAACTCCTTCTGGGGATGGGACTATGATCCGCTTCTCCCCGGGAAAAGGTTTTTCATTTTTGCCATTCATGAAATAACCCACATGGATCGCCTTTTCGGATTCTGCGACCTTAACAAGGGACAATCCCTTCTTGGTCACCACCTCTGCAAAAGTGTTTTTCACCTCTCCCTCTGGCGGGAATGCAACTCGGACATCGAGTGAAGACGCATACTCGATCATAGTCACAAAATCGAGGTCTAAGTCTCTCTTGACTTCGAATTTATCAAAATCTTTTTCGGTGAAACTCTCCGTGATCTGTATTTCCCTCTCGCCGCGGATATCATAAAAAATGACAGAATCCCCCCGTTGAATTCGACCTATGGGTATTAGAGAGGAATCAACCGCTACTATGGGTTCGAGTTCTTCATCCTCTTGACCCGAGCGGTAAGCCTCTCTTATAGCCTTGACCAGGGGTGAATCCGCCCTGTCATTTTTTTCCTTGCTCATTTAGACTCCTCACAATAAGCCACTACTATAGATACCATCTCATTTGATGTCAACCATCTGAATTATTCATAAAAGCTGCTGCCAAATTTATTTCAAAAACCAATTATTATCTTATTGGCAGCATCTTTTATGAATAATCCAGGCTAACACACAGCTTCATAGGCTACTGCCTCAACATTTTTGAATGGGTGGGGTGGGTTGGCCTTGACGAATGCAGGATTGCTTATTAAAGTAATCACACGAACAAAAAGTCATCTGGTGTGAGACAGAATCAAATCTTGATCGCTTGTGCCAAGATAAACTGAAAAAACAAAAAGGCCAGATGGGTTCGAGAGGAGGAGTCATGAAAAAACTAATCAGCACTTTTTTCACTGTTATATTTATTCTATCTTGTGCGGTTCCGATACCCGCAACAGATACCCGGCCGATCACTTTTGATGATTTTATTCGAATCAAAAGAATCAGTGATCCACAGATATCTCCTCAAGGTGATAAAATCGCTTTTGTCATCACCACAATGGACAAAGAAATAAACACGAGTAACAGTGACATCTGGATCCAACCCGCCAAGGGAGGGGATCCATGGCAACTCACCTCAAGCCCCAAAGCCGACTTCAATCCCCGATGGTCACCCGATGGGAAAAAAATCGCATTTATATCGACCCGGAAGGGAATCCCACAGGTTTGGATGATCGATTCCAGAGGAGGAGAAGCATACCCCCTGACGGATATCTCCACCGGAGCTTCGGGGGTGATGTGGTCTCCTGCAGGAGATCAACTTGCCTTTGTCTCCTCTGTTTATCCCGACTGTGCAGATGATGAGTGCAACCGCAAAAGAAATGAGGAAAAGGAGAAGGGCCTGGTGAAAGCCCAAATTTTTGATGAACTTCTCTTCCGGCATTGGAATGCATGGAGAGACGGCACTCGGAGTCATGTCTTTGTCACTCCTGCTGATGGAGGAAAGGCGCGCGATCTCTCCCCCGGAGATTTTGATGTACCGCCCATATCACTTGGCAGCGGCACCGATTATGTCTTTTCTCCTGATGGGAAAGAGATGTGTTTCGTTCGGAACACAGATCCGGAGCTGAAGCTCGGGCTGGGAACGAACAACGACCTTTTTATCGCTTCCATCGAAGGCGGAGATATTATAAAGATCACAGAGAACAGGGCCAACGATAATTCTCCCCATTACTCACCCGACGGCCGGCACATCGCATACAGGGCCATGCACAGGCCTGGATTCGAAGCAGATAGGTACTGCCTTATGCTCTTTGACCGAATAACACAACATATCACAAACCTCACAGAAAAGCTCGATGCTTCAGTGGACGAGATCATTTGGTCATATGACAGCTCAAATATCTATATTACATTCGGTGAAAAGGGCCGCACAGTTCTGGCCCGTGTCTCCATCGATGGGAAGGCTGTGGAGAGAGTCCTTGACGGCCACACTATCAGTTCGCTCCAGCTCTCTCCAGATGGAAGAAGGGTTATCTTCCTCAAACAGGGGATCCACTCCCCTTCTGAACTGTACTCATTCGATCTCGCTTCAAAGACAATCACACGACTCACCGACACGAATGGCCCGCTATTGGCAGAGCTCGTTATGAATCCCACAGAAGAATTTTGGTTCGATGGAGCAGATGGTGATAAAGTCCATGGGTATCTTCTCAAGCCGCCCCTGTTTAATCCTGGCAAAAGATATCCTCTAATTTTGCTCATCCACGGAGGCCCGCAAGGGGCCTGGCACGACAATTTTCATTACCGGTGGAATGCCCAGATGTTCGCTTCACCAGGATATATCGTAGCGATGATCAACTTCCATGGAAGCACGGGCTACGGACAGGATTTTACAGACTCCATTACAGGCGATTGGGGAGGAAGGCCATATGAAGATATCATGCTCGGTCTGGACTATCTTCTCTCCCACTACGATTTTATCGATAAGGATAGAGCGGGAGCCGCAGGAGGCTCCTACGGTGGGTACATGGTCAACTGGATAGAAGGCCACACAAACAGATTTAGCTGTCTCATTTCCCATGCGGGCGTGTTTGACCTGCGGTCCATGTTTGGGGGGACCGAAGAGCTCTGGTTCCCTGAATGGGAATTCCGGGGGACACCCTGGACAAATCCAGACCAGTATAAAAAATGGTCCCCCAGTTTCTACGTCGAAAATTTCCGAACACCATGTCTTGTCATTCACGGCCAGTATGATTTTCGACTGCCTGTGACGCAGGGATTCCAATTTTTTACAGCACTCCAGCGGAAACATGTGCCCTCAAAGCTGCTGTACTATCCCGATGAAGGCCACTTTGTCCTAAAACCGCAGAATGCCCAGCTCTGGTGGAAAACAGTTCATGAATGGTTTGCGGAATACTTAAAACCGTGACTCGGTCAGAAATCAAGATGAAGGAGTGAAAAAGGGTCGATACGATTTCCCCGGATCTTCACTCCCCAATGGAGATGAGGACCGGTGACCCTGCCCGTAGCTCCGATCTCCCCGATTATTGAGCCCTTCTCGACTTGATCCCCTCGTTTTACTCTAAACTTTGATAAGTGAAGATAGAGAGTGAAGACGCCAAGCCCATGATCGATGATCACGGTATTCCCCGCATAATAGAGGTGGGAAACCAGGACAACTCTCCCCGAATTTGAGGCAACCACAGGCGCCCCATAGGGGGAGGAGATATCCACACCACTGTGGGGAGAACGCGGCTGGTTGTTAAAAATCCGCCGTTCTCCAAAATTCGGCACGACTTCACCAGTGGAAGGAACGACAAATGAGCCTTCTCCCAGCCATCGGGGAGTCGATATACCATAAATCTCATTAAGGAGTTCGGATTCCTCACGGATTCTAGTAAGAACTTCAGGAGGAGGAGTGACATATTTTTCGTTGACCCACAGTTTCTTGACAGGATATTCCTTAGCGACAACGAGGATCTCCCTGACTACTTTTTCGTGATGGCCATCTGTATAGACCAGTGTAAAAACGATCGGATAAGAGCCGGGTTTCAAACCGAGATCAAGACCGATGAGAGCTAAGTACTCCCCTGGAAGCTGACCAGATCCCAGCGTGTATTTTTCCGCTGAAAACCGGGCCTGAATACTCTTGACAGGAGAGCTCGTACGGACACTGACTCTTACTACTTCTCCAGGGTGGAGAGCTCGAAAATCAAGGTCGACCTCTATTTTCGAGGACTTCGTTTGGTCCTGTTGAGTTTCACAGAAAATCCACGAACACACTAGAGATAACACACACACTGTGATAAAAAGGATTTTTCTCATTGAATCCAGTTTTCGTGCCCGGCGTTCGAAAGTTATGCCTGCTTTCGGAGAATCTTTCCCGGAAGGAGCCCGGAGTGCTCACCATTATTTATAACCACCTGACCATTCACTATAACGTAATCGATCCCTTCAGGGTATTGATGGGGATCCTTAAACGTAGCTTTGTCGATCACTCTCTTTTCATCGAAAATTACAATGTCTGCGAAGTAGTCTCTTTGGAGAATCCCTCTGAGTGCAAAACCGAAATTTTTAGCCGGAACAGAAGTCATCTTTTTCAGCATCTCCGCCATGGGAAGAATTTGCTCCTCCCGAATGTATTTCCCTAACACTCGAGGAAAGGTGCCATAACTCCGGGGATGGGGTTTCCCCTTACTCAGAGGGCCATAGGGAGCAAGGGCCGATCCATCACAGCCCACCCCAACCAAAGGATGAGCGAGAATTCTCTTCAAGTTATCCTCATTCATCATGAAGATCACCTGACCTGCCCTGTTTTCCTCTTCTATCAACAGATCTCTCAAGAACTCAAAGACATCTTTTCCTGTTTCATGTGTTGCTTCAAGAATGGTCTTTCCTTCGAAGATTTTGTTTTCCTCTGTAAAAACAGATGAGATGACAACCTTGTCCCAAGATCCCAGTTTTTTTTCTCTCTCTACAAGAAAAGCCCGGAATTTACTTTCCAAGGTCGGATCTTTCAGCCGTGCTAAAAACTCATCCGTCGTGCCCTGCTTTGACCAAAGAGGAAAATTCATGCTGCTGAGACCAGTGGCGCCTGCAATGTAGGAATAGCGGTCGCAAAATATGGGGATGCCTTCATTTTGGGCCGCCTCCAATTTGGCAAGCGCATCGTCGATCTTCTGCCAGTTGCGTGAATAGGCGATTTTAAAATGGGAAATTTGAAGCCGTATTCCTGTCTTCCTGGAAACATCGATGGTCTCGTCCATAGCCTCGAGCAGCTGATCGCTTTCATCACGCATGTGCGTGCCGTACAAGCCTCCATTCTGCGCAGCCACTCTGCACAGTTCAACGATCTCGTCCTGTTGGGCATAACTTCCCGGCGCATATTCAAGGCCACTGGAGAGTCCTAATGCTCCATTCTGGAGGTTTTCTTCCACAAGAGCCTTCATCTTCTCCAATTCCTCAGCTTTAGGGGGTCTGTCATTGAATCCCACAGCAAATCCTCTGATCGTCCCTTGGCCGACGTATGTTGAATAATTGAGAGCCATTCCCTTCTCTTCAAGTTTAGAAAAGAAACCTTTGATATCCCTCCATGTCATATCAACGTCATACGTTTCTTTCATTACATCTCTGTATTCATCATACATCTCATCAGCAACAGGAAATGGAGAGCTGCCACAGTTCCCGCTGACCAGAGTTGTGATCCCTTGACGGATCGAGCTTTCCGCTTTGGGATTGACCAGGAGTTCGATCGACGTATGATCGTGCGCATCTATGAATCCGGGACAGACGACAAGTCCTCTTGCGTCGATGACTGATTTTCCTTTGGACGCAGAGATCTTTCCTATTTTTGTAATTTTCTGACCTGTGATTCCGATATCCGCAGAGATCGCTTCATTGCCGAGTCCATCAAAAACACGTCCATTTTTTATAACAAGCTCATATTCATTTTTCGTAGAACAGCCTTTCAGCAATATCCCCGAGCCACCTAAACCTGCGATTGTAGCATAACGGGATGTTTTTTTTAGAAAATCTCGCCGGGAGATTGATTTTTTCATCGTGTTTTTCCTAGTGAAGATTTTTTCGTCAATATATCTAAATCACAAAAGTTTGTCCAATGAAATAATATCAAATAAGTTGCGGGGTAGATTAAAAACTGATAATTTTGTATTCTGCAATCAAATTTGCAAAAAGAGAGATAAACATGAATTGGACGAGACGGAAATTTTTGATGTTTTCTGGACTTAGCCCTCTGGCTCTCGTGGACTTAAAAAAAAGGAACTCCCGAGTCCCTTCCCTCCCCTTTAAAAAACACGCCAGCTACCCGAAACCTGATGTTTGGATCGAGCTGAATATGGACCATATAGGGTGGAATCTGGATAAGATCAGGAAACGGGTCAAGCTGCCGGTTATGGCTGTGATCAAAGCCAATGCCTACGGTCATGGATTGATCCTCACTGCCCGCTCTTTAGAAAAATCGGGTATCGATTCCCTCATGGTGTGTAAACTTGAAGAAGCCATACAGCTGAGAGAATCAGAGGTGGCTTGTCCCATTCTCAATTTTGGGCCTTTTTTCCCAGGATCCGCAGAACTCCTGGTCAAACACCAAATCTCCCAGTCTGTGTTTACGAGCAACGTGAAGATCTTAAGCTCAACAGCGGCAAAGATGGGAAAAACTGCAAAAATCCACATCCACATCGATACAGGAATGGGCCGTATGGGCATTTCCTATCAGGAGGCGTTCTCTTTGATCTCAGAACTTGCCACACTCAACAACCTAAAGATACAGGGGATCTCAACAACACTCACCGAAGATGACGAGTTCGACAGAGAGCAGATCAGACGCCTGATCTCGATCTGCCGAAGGGCGGAGAAGGATGGGATCGACCTTGGAAGAAAACATGCAGCCAGTAGTGCTGCGATCTTGTCATACCCAGATTCTTACCTGGACATGGTCAGACCGGGAATACTGGTCTATGGGTACTACCCTTCAGAAGAATCTCAACACAATGACAAACTCGCCCTCAAACCTGTACTCCAGCTCAAATGCCGCGTGGCTGCCGTCAAGACACTCAGGCCCGGTGACTCCATCTCTTATCATCGAGCTTACATTGCCAAAACCAGGGAAAAGATCGCAGTGCTGCCCATCGGGTACTCAGATGGGTATCCCTTCAACATGGCGGGGCGTGGTTTTGTCCTTCTGAACGGTGAAAGAGCTCCAATTGTTGGATCTGTCACTGCCAATCACCTGGAAGTGAGGCTGAAACTCGATTCCAATGTGTCCGTAGGTGATGAGGCCGTATTGATCGGAGATCAGAAAAAGGAAAACATTTCAGCGGATGAATTGGCTCGATGGGCAGAGATATCCACCTATAAAATATTGATCGGATTAAATCCCTTACTGCAACGGATTTCTGTCTGAATATTTGATACAAAAAAGGACGACCCAGCTATTCTGCACACATAAAGTCCTCGATCACAGCAAGAGTTTTTTCGGTCGCTCCGCTAAGGGCGTCCAAGGTCTTCTTGGCGCGAAGTCCCATGAGATGTAAAGCCTGTTCGTCTTCAAAGAGAAACATCCTTTCCAAATCGCTATCTTCCCTCAGGACTCTCGCAGAATCGGCCTCTAGGAACGATTGCGTCAGATAGGCAAAATTATCCATATAAGGACCAAAAAAAACAGGCTTACTGTAAAATGCGGGTTCAAGAAGGTTCTGCCCTCCCCAAGGAATGAGGCTTCCACCCACGAACGACACATCAGATATCGCGTAAAATTTAGTGAGCTCACCCAGTGTATCCAGGATGAGGACATCCCATCGGTCGCCAGCTTGAACGGTTGTCCTGCGTTGGACCTTCACATTCAGTTTTTCACACAGTTTCTCGACCTCACCAGCTCTCTCCATGTGACGGGGCGCGAGGATGAGTTGGATGTCTGTTCTCTGCTCCTTCGCCCGGACAAATGCGGACAGGATCTGTTCCTCCTCCCCCTTCCGCGTACTTCCAGCCACAACGATCTTTCTTGATTCATCAATACCCAGGCTTTCTTTGAGTTCTACCATTGCCTCTTCGGGGAAAACAGGGAGGTCGATCTCAGCTTTGAGATTTCCTCCAACGGCGATCCGATCGGCATTTACACCTGCGTTCACGAGACTCGCTTTATCCCTATCTGTCTGGACCAAAAAAAAGCTGATATCTCGAAAAATCCTTTTCACAAAATATTTGAATGCTACAAACCTCTTGCCCGAACGGGAGGAAATGCGTCCGTTAATTAGGAGAACTCCTCTTGTTTGTTTCCTTGCCTCTCTCAGTAAGTTTGGCCAGAATTCTGATTCAGCCAGGATAAAAAGGTCAGGTTTCAGTTTTTTAAAGAATTTGCGCACAACAGGGCCAAAATCCAGGGGAATAAAAAAAATATTGTCAACACAGGATAATTCTTTTTGCGCGATTTGGAATCCTGAATGAGTCAGTGCGGAGAAATTGACGGCCCAATCCGGGTGCCGGTTTTTTATCTCTACGATTAACTTTCGCAAAGAAAGGACCTCCCCGACAGACACGGCATGAATCCAAAGGGATTTGCCCTCTTTTTTTTTCACCGAAAGCCCTATCCCCAGTCTGTTTTTAAAATGAAGAGGCTCCCTTTTGATCAAGCACGATCTCACCCAATAAATTGGAAAATACACGATCATCACGAGCAGCAACATCGTCGAATAGAGGACGTACATGGTCCATTGATATTACTAAATTCCCTATCCTCGTGCAACTTCATCACTCAAGTCTGGAGATAGCTGGTGACTTTCCTGGATTATTCACTGACCGAGGCCAACCCACCCCACCCTTACAATAAGGTGGAGGAAGTGACTCATGAAGTTGTAGTGGACTACCACCTGACGTGAGTTACAACGAAGCCGATGCTGTGAGATCGGTTCGCCCGAAGGGTAGAAGATGCTGACAATATAATATTGATAGTTTTTTGAATATAAATTTGGCAGCAGCTTTTATGAATAATTCAGGGTGTTTATTTTTAGCAGGATTTCTGGTAGGCTATGGAGGTTATTCGTGCTGTTGTCCATCATCCAGCTCTAGCTTGGCAAGAGAAACGGCCGGTGATACACCAATTTAAGGAGTGAACACTCCTAGGTTTTAAGGAGACCAGTTAAATGGCTAAAGACAAAGAAAAAACAGAAAAGAAAACAACAAAAACAAAAGAAGACAAAAAAAAGAAAGAAACGAAAAAGACAAAATCCGACGCAGATAAAGAGCTTCAAGCGGATGAGATAAAAAGTGACGAAAAAGAGGAAAAGAAAAAAGAGGAAGATGTAGCGGTAAAAAAAGAAGAAAAAGAGGAAAAAAAAGAAGAAACCCCTGAAAAACCAACCCCTGAGAAAGAGGAAGTCAAGGAAGATAAGGAAAAGGAAGAAAAAGTCAAAGAGGAAAAAGAGATAGAGGAAAAAGAAGAAAAGAAAACTGAACCGGAAAAACCGGAAGGACCTGAATTAGAAGGTAAAGAAGAATCCAAGGAAGAAGCAGAAGAAGAGAAGGACAAAGAGGAGGCTCCTCCAGAGGAAATAAAATCCGAGGAAAAGGCCCCAATAGAAGAAAAAAAAGAAGAAAAACCCGAAGCACCCGCAGAGCCACCTGCAGCTCAACCTTCCCCCAAAAAGAAGATCAACCAAATGACTCTTGAGGAAATCGAGGCAAAGTTGAAAGATGTGCAAGAGCAAATGGGGGGCCTTGAGTCTAAATATGCTCAGCAGCTTTTGCTGAGAAAAAAAATTTTGACCTCAACCTAAGACAAAAGTAACACTGTCAATTTATTTACAATCAGCGACTTTTCTGATAGCATAATACATTATTTCAAAGGAGAGAATACTAGTGCAGAGCAAAGAAGATAAAGAAAATATTGTCAAAGACAACAGAACTCATTCGAAAGATACAGGTTCGCCAGAAGTGCAGATTGCGCTCATAACAAACAGAATCAATTATTTAACCGAACACTTTTCCACTCACAAAAAAGACTATCATTCTCGAACGGGACTCATGAAACTTGTAGGACAGAGAAAACGTCTCCTGGAATATTTGAAACAACAGGATGTCAAGCGTTACGAAAGCCTCATCAAAAAACTCAAACTCCGCAAATAGGGGTTTGTTCTAGGAACCATTATGTCTAATAATACAATCAATTTAGAAATCAACAACCGTACCCTCTCGATCGAAATCAATAAAGTGGCTACACAAGCTGATGGCTCAGCTTTGATCAGATACGGAGACACTGTGATGTTCGTCTCAGCCACATCCAAAAAGGAGGTCAAGGAACCAAAACCCTTCCTTCCTTTGATCGTGGACTATAGAGAAAACACCTATGCGGCAGGCAAAATCCCCGGCGGCTTTTTCAAGCGTGAAGGAAGACCCTCAGAAAGGGAGATACTGCTCAGTCGTCTGATCGACAGGCCTATACGGTCTCTATTTCCTGAGGGATACTATTTTGACACTCAAATTGTCGCACTCCTCCTCTCTGCAGATCTGGAGAATGAACCCGACACCCTGGGACTCATAGGAGCTTCGGTCGCCCTCTATTTTTCCGACATCCCCTTTACGACACCCATCGGAGCTGTAAAAGTGGGATACATCAACGATGAATTCGTCATCAATCCAACCATGAGTCAACTGGAAGAAAGCCCCTTGAACATCACAGTGGTTGGAACAGATGCAGGGATCGTCGTCATCGAAGCAGGATGCAAGGAAATCGACGAAGAAATTGTTGTCAAGGCTTGTGATGCCGCACAAGAAGTCATAGCTCGAATCATTCAGGCCCAAAAGGACCTTGCAGAACGACTGAACATTAAAAAACGAGAATTTAGCCCAAAAAAAATTGACGAAAGCCGATTGGAAAAAATCCAAACAGAAATACAATCCTCATTTTTAGAGGCCATACAAACAGGAAAAAAACAGGAAAGAGAGGAAAAAATCTCCGCCATTTTAGACTCTCTTCTCGAAGGAATCCCAGAAGAGAATGAGGATGAGATCAGAGAAACGAAAGAAATCTACTACCAGATACAAAAAAAATTGGTCAGAAAGCTCATCCTGGACGACAAAAAAAGAGTGGATGGGAGAACATTTGATACGATCAGGCCCATCACTGCCGAAGTTGGGATCCTCCCCAGAACACACGGTTCTGCCCTGTTTACTCGCGGGGAAACCCAATGCCTGGCTACGGTCACGCTTGGAACATTCGAGGATGTTCAAAGGATAGATGGATTGGGAGAAGAAGGAGAGAAGAGGTTTATGCTTCACTACAATTTCCCTCCTTTTAGTGTTGGCGAAGTGTCATTTCTCCGAGGTCCGGGGAGACGAGAGATCGGTCATGGCGCTCTGGCAGAAAAATCCATTCTTCATTCGACTCCCACAGAAGAAGATTTCCCATATACAATCAGGATCGTCTCCGATATCCTCGAGTCCAACGGCTCATCCTCAATGGCTACAGTCTGTGGAGGCGTTCTTGCATTGATGGACGCAGGCGTTCCACTCTCGATGATCGTGGCTGGAATCTCCATAGGACTCGTCAAAGAAAATGACCGTTACGCCATCCTCACGGATATTGCAGGTATGGAGGATTATTTTGGAGATATGGACCTCAAGGTCGCAGGATCGGAGAAAGGAATCACCGCTATCCAGATGGATTTAAAGATCCCCTCCATCTCTTCAGATATCCTCAGAGAAGGCCTTGTCAAAGCGCGTGAGGCGCGATTAAAAGTCCTCGAAAAAATGAAGGAGGTCTTGCCGTCTTCAAGACCCGATATTTCTCCCTATGCGCCACGCATCATCAATCTCTTCGTAAAACCAGAGAGAGTTGGAGATGTGATCGGACCTGCGGGTAAGATCATTAAAAAAATCATTGCTGAGACAAAGGCAAAGATCGAGATCGATGACACTGGAAAAGTCACCATCGCATCCACTGACATGGAAGCTGCCGAAAAAGCCAAAAAGATGATCCAAGACATAACGGTCGAAGCCGAATTCGGAAAGACTTACACAGGAAAAGTTGTTCGCATCGAGGATTACGGCGCATTTATAGAGATCCTCCCGAAAATCGACGGTCTCCTCCACATTTCAGAGATCTCCCATCAAAGGACCAACAACGTCAGAGACGTTCTGAAACTAGGGCAAACACTGCAGGTTAAGGTCATTAACATCGACGAAAACAACAAAATTCGTTTGAGTAAAAAAGCTCTCGATCCGAGTTCAAACCATCAAGACAATTCTGAAAAACCGTATCGATCGGACAAACCCTATAAGAAACATTCTTCTCACAATCGTTACAATAAAAACCGTTAGTGATATAATAGTTATAGGCAAAAATGCTTCTGTCAGCCATTAGAAAAAAGGGATTTACTCTAGTTGAAATGTTGGTCACTCTTACCATAGTGTCCATCCTGGCCCTCGCTATTTTGCCGTTGGCCAAAACGGCAGTAAAAAGGGAAAGAGAGATCACGCTTAAAAGAAATCTGAGGATGATGAGAGAGGCTATCGATGCTTACAAAAAACTTGCAGATGAAAAAGCATTCGAATTCGACGAAGACACAGAAGGATATCCTCCCGACCTGGAGACTCTAGTCGAGGGGATCGAGGCCAAAATGGAAGCCAATGAAGACAATGAAGAGGTCACTAAGGTCATAAAATTCATGAGGCGTATTCCCAAAGACGCGATGACGAACTCCTATGATTGGGGACTCAGATCCTACCAGGATGATCCTGACTCAGATATCTGGGGAGGAGAGAATATTTACGACGTCTTCACAAAAAGCCCGGGAACGGCACTGGATGGGACCAAATACAAGGAGTGGTAACCTCGACTCGTGAATAAACTTGCTATAAAAAACAAAAATAATAAATCTCTGAGAGATTCAATGAGAAATCAAAGACAAAAAGGATTTACTCTCATCGAAATGATGCTTGTTTTTGCTTTAATCGGCATTCTTTTGGGATTGGGGCTTCCCCAATACACAAATGCCACAAAAAGAGCCCGAGAGGCTGTGCTTAAAGAGGACCTCTTTCAGATGAGGAAACTCATCGGTCAATACTATTTAGACAAAGGCCAATACCCTGCTTCTCTACAGACTCTTGTCGATGAAGACTATCTCTATAAAATTCCCGTTGATCCCATCACCAAAACTATAGATTCATGGTTCGAAGTCATGGAAGTCCTCACCGAAGAAGATCTCGTCGCAGGTGTACAGCCTGGAATATCCGATGTGAGGTCAGGCTCCAATGCAACCTCCCTGGATGGAACACTTTACTCCAATTGGTGAGTACCGATCCATTCGATCACAGAGGTAAGTGGAACATGAGCAAGAGACAAAAGGGTTACACTCTGCTTATCCTATTGTTTGCTGTTTCGATCTTAAGTATTGGGCTTATTGTGGCAGTTCCTGTCATGCAGACACAGAGCCAACGGGAAAAAGAAGAAGAGTTGCTCTTCAGGGGAAATCAATATGTGGAGGCAATCCGGCTCTACCAGCTCAAAAAACCAGGAACTTTTCCCAGTACACTAGAGGAACTTGTCGAAGAAAAATGCCTCCGCCGGTTGTACAGAGATCCGATGACTTCGCATGGCGAATGGAATATCATTCTCCCCTACCAACGGGGGGCTACGACACAGCCGCGACAGGCTCGCCGCTCCCCCCAGAATCCTTTCGAGCGCAGCTCTCAAACACAAACAGGAAGGACTCCCCAGCCAGGATCATCAAGAGCCGCACAAGCAGCAAGGGGAAGTGCTGCTGCCATCCAAAAAATCTATATCGTTCCATTTAGCGCTCTCACCTCCGTAGACAATCCCCAGATCATCGGAGTCGTGAGCTCATCAGATAAAAGCTCCTTCAAAATCTATATGGACAGCGATTCCTACGATAAATGGCTCTTTTTTCACGGGATGGACTCCAGCAATATGCCTGAAATCGTCTATTACGGCCAGGAAGAAGAAAAGGATTGACACACTCCATACTCATAGTTGCCGGTGAAAACTCTGGAGAGAAATGCGGAGCCAGTCTAATCAGAGAGTTTAAAAAAAAATATCCTTCAACGGAATTTTTTGGGATCGGGGGACTTGAAATGGAAAAGGAGGGGGTCGACCTTCTCTATTCCATTCAAGATCTCTCACATGTGGGCGTATTCGAAATCCTCTCACACATTCCACGCTTGAAGGGAATTCTCAGCAGTATCAAGCAAGAAGTGGAGAGTAGGAAGCCTGCGGCCGCTGTTCTGATCGATTCTCCAGATTTTAACCTCCGTCTTGTAAAATCGATCAAAAAACTCGGGATCCCAGTGCTCTATTACATAAGCCCCACAGTCTGGGCATGGAGAAAAGGAAGGCTCAAAACGATAAAAAAGTATGTGGATAAAATGCTGTTGATCTTTCCCTTTGAGGAGAAGATCTATCAACAAGATGAAATTCCAGCAGAATATGTCGGGCATCCACTTCTCGAGAGAATGAATCTATCTCTAGCCAGGGAGGAATTTCTCCAGAAGTATAATCTCTCTCCGGATAAAAAAACAATCTGTCTGCTCCCTGGAAGCAGAAAGTCGGAGATCAACTACCATATGCCAATCCTCATCCCGGCAGTTCAAATGATTGAAGAGGAAGGGGGGATCCAGTTTGTTCTTCCACTGGCTGAGAATTTAGACATCGAAGACCTGAGGAGCTTTTTTCCGGCTGAAAACGATCGCATAAAGATCCTCACAGAGGATCGTCTGGAAGGAATGGCATACAGTGATCTGATCTTATCCTCTTGTGGAACGGCTAACCTAGAAGCTGCACTCCTCGGAGTCCCTTTCATCGCCTACTATCGCATTTCCCCCTTAACCTACAACCTGGGGATTCCTTTTGTACGCACACGAACTTACAGTATCGTCAACATTCTTGCGGGCTCAAAAATTGTCCCGGAATTGATCCAGAGAGGGTTCACACCAGATAATATCGTGAAGGAAACTAGTAAAATTCTCCAATCAGAAGAGATCAGAGCACGCATGAAAGAGCAATTCCAGAATGTTAGACTATCTTTAGGTGAACGGAAGGCCTCACAAAACGCAGCGCTTGAACTGGAGAAATTGCTCTCTTCACGTAAAACGTGAAAAGTCCTAGAAAGCATCCTTAAGTACAAAATTGACCTTATCATACAGCTTGAGCCCATTTTGTTTTATACTTCCAGCTTTCAATTCTAGTACGTACATCGCCGGGATCTTGGACGCATAGGACGGACAAGGATCTCTCTCACAGGGGGGAATATTCTCTTCGATATGGACAATTCGCTGCTCTCTGTCCAACCACAGAAAGTCCAGGGAAATGAGCATATTCTTCATCCACATCGAGTGAACACCAGCATTCTCGAAAATAAAGAGCATCCCCTGATCAGGATTGATTTTTTCTCTGTTCATCAAACCTCGAGCTCTCTCTGCATCCGAAATGGCAAGTTCAGCAGTGATGATATTTCCATTGGGATAAAAAACCTGGATATAATCCTCGTTCGGAGTTTTTGCCATGGTACACACGGCAAGACCTAGCAGAAGAACTGTGAACACACTCTTCATCTCTAACCTCACTAAGTTTATATAAATATTTGATATTGCGTTGTTAAACAATGTATCGACATTTTTCATGAATAGTTAATGTGGTTTTACGAGTGGCACAAACCGGACCGGCAACAGCTTTTTCTTTTTGAACCTGCTTTTTTCTCTGACAATGAGGACCAGTTCCTGGAAGGCATCCCCAACAGGGACGATCATTCTTCCCCCTATTTTCAGCTGGCCCTGTAAAGCCCTCGGAACTTCAGGCGGAGCCGCAGTCACCATTATAGCATCGTAAGGGGCATTCTCTTCCCATCCGCAGGCACCGTCTCCGACTCTGAAATGAATGTTCGTGTAGCCTTCCGTCTGCAGCACATCCTGTGCATTCTTCGAAAGCTCATCAATGATCTCTACGGTAAACACCTCCTTGGCGATTTCCGCAAGGACAGCAGCTTGATAACCAGAGCCAGTCCCCACCTCTAAGATTCTTCCTTCGCAGGATAACTGAAGGACCTCAGTCATGTACGCCACGATGTAAGGCTGAGAGATCGTCTGGCCTTTTCCGATTGGAAGAGGTTCATCGTTGTATGCAAACTTCCTCATATTTTCGGGCACAAACACATGACGGGGCACTTTTTTCATGGCTTCAAGAACGTGGGCATCCTTTATTCCCCTGGACTTGATCTGTGTGGTCACCATAGACTCCCGCTCTTCTGTGAAAGTTTTTTTTGCGTTTTTCATCTGAGGTTCTTCAGATGTATTTTTAATATGCACGGGCAAAATAAGCGAGTTTATTAGATTTTTCACCACACAGAACGCATTTTCCTTCACTCTTCGATCTATCCTCCTCGAGGAGGATAATTCTTATTGTGGCCATAGTCTCTTCCTTGATCTTTTCTTCGCATGAGGATCTGCCACACCAGAATGTCCTGAGAAATCCTTTTTTTTCCTCTAGGGTGGATTTGAACTCCTGATAGCTCTCGATATCGTGAGTGTTGGTCGTCTGAAACTCCAAGGCCTTCTCATACAAGGATTTCTGGATGTCTGAGAGGAACTCGGGCAGTCTAGCCTTCAAAGAATCAAGCGGCACAGGCTCTTTTTGGCCGTTATCACGTCTTACACAAATGGCCTGATTCTCTTTGACATCTCTGGGACCGATCTCTATTCTCAGGGGAACTCCTCTCATCTCCCATTCGGAAAATTTCCAGCCCGGAGTGAATTCCTCCCTTTGGTCGAGCTCGACGCGCACCCCAATTTCATGCAATTCACTCTTGAGCTTCACGGCAGCCGGAAGCACTTCTTCCTTCCAGTTTCCCATGGAGATAGGGACAATGACAGCCTGGATCGGAGCGATCCTAGGCGGTAATCTCAACCCGGAGTCATCCCCATGAGACATGATCAGAGCTCCGACCAGCCGCGTGGACATACCCCAGGATGTCTGCCATGCATACTGGATATTCTGGTTTCTGTCTTCATACCGAATATTAAAAACTTTTGAAAAATGCTGACCCAAATTGTGGGAGGTTCCCATTTGAAGGGCTTTGCCATCTGACATCAGCGCTTCAATGGCATAAGTGGCCAGTGCTCCAGCAAATTTTTCGCGCTCTGATTTAATCCCGGAGATCACGGGAATGGCCAATTCGGACTCCACAAACTCTTTATACATCGCAAGGATCATCAACGTCTCTTCTTGAGCTTCCTCCAGTGTCTCATGCACGGTGTGGCCCTCCTGCCATAAAAACTCAGTCGTCCTCAAAAAGGGCCGTGTGACCTTTTCCCAGCGGACGATATTCACCCATTGATTGATCAACACGGGCAGGTCACGCCAGGACTTGATCCATTTGGAATACATGCTTCCGATGATCGCTTCAGAAGTGGGACGTACAGCCAGACGCTCTTCCAATTCTTCTTGGCCACCATGAGTCACCCAAGCCACCTCAGGTGAGAATCCCTCAAGATGTTCCGTTTCTTTTGCAAGAAAAGACTCTGGTATGAACAGTGGAAAATATGCGTTAGAGTGGCCCGAATCCTTAATCCTCTTGTCCAATTGAGCCTTCAGGTTTTCCCAAATGGCATATCCGTAGGGCCGGATGATCATCATCCCTTTCATGGAGGCATAATCTGCAAGCTCAGCTTTCCGAATGATCTCAACATACCATTTAGAAAAATCAACACTTTTCGGCGTTATTTGCTTGACGAATCGTTCTTCTTTTTTCACTTCGATCTCCCGTGGCCAAAATTCTTGGTCATTCTAGCCGCAGTCCCCTATTTTGTCAAGAAACCGGCAGTCTCGAGTTTTCTCCAGCGCTGTTGTCACTTCGATCTTCATTCCATTTAAGTCTAACTCGATTAAATAAATAAAAGCCCACAGATAAGTTTTGAATCTGCGAGGGGGGGTGATATGGGAAAATCTTGTTTTTTGTATCCAAGGGAACACAGGTGTTGAAAGAGTTTCGAGTGCAATATATTGTATGCATCACGTACACTTTAGCCTATATATAGTGGCATTCCCTTTATCTTCTGTCTAAATCCTTTGAAGTCAATCACATGGGGGGATGCATGTGGATATCCAAGCATTTGATGAGTCCACTGCACAACCACAAAAAAATTAGGCAACCGAAACGAAAGGAGCCGATCCATTTCCAGCGAGGATGATGTGAAGCATATTATCTCATTTCCAGGGGTGAAACGAGGTGATGGAATGATTAAAGGAAATTCACCCCTAATTTCATCCAAAAGGGTGATTGACCCTGTTAAAGGAGCTATGGCATTCTTACTTTGGCATAAAAATTGGAAAAGGAAGCGCTTATGTCCTACGAATCATCAGATAATTTTAATGTTAACGACGCCTTAAAAGAACAGGGATTCAATCTGTCCCTTCCAACTCTGGTCGAAGGCGAAGAAGAATCGGGTAAAGCCTTCAGAGAGAAGACGGTTTTATCTTATATAAGCCATCATGGTTCATCCTTTTGGTTGACAAATCCTGTGGCTTTGGGAAGCGATCTAAAACTCATCATCGACCTTCCGCCTAAGTTGGCAGACAAGAAAGATCTCAAGCTCATCATCAAAGGGAAAGTCATCTTTGTAGAAGCCTTAAAAGGCAAAAATTCAAAACAACGTGTATCACTCAAGTTTTCGAGCAAATATATTATCGACTCGCAAAAATAGAATTCTCTCCCACCAATCCTCCCCCCTCATCGAGGTCTTCAGAAGTGTTTGACAATTTTTGTGAAAAATTCAGATTAGCCGTAGATTTAACCTCTCCCGATGAGAAAGGGGAAGAAAAAATCACCCTAGAAATCATCCTTAGAAGCGATTGATTGTGTATAGGATATTTGACACAATGGGCCCGAAATGGAATTGACAAGAACTTTTGACAAGACATCTGATCCTAATAAAACAACCGCGCAAAGGCAAGAGCGTTACTTTGAGCTCTCGGTGCCGGCACTCGTTTCAGCGGCTAATGCCAAAGGAGAAGAATTCGAAGAGCGTACCAAGATATCATCCATAAGCTCTCAAGAAGCTTCCTTTTGGCTCAATGCGAAAGTGACTATCGGCACAAGAATCAACATGTGCCTTGAGATACCAAAAACATTGATACTCGAATCTCATCTTAACCTCATGTTATCTGGTGAGGTCATCTTTGTTCAATCAGAGACGAACAACCGGAAAAAACAGCTCGTCATCATCCGGTTAGACCGATCCTATAAGCTCCAAAAAACCTCTTAGGATCGTTGAACCGGTCTCTTTCATCGCCTCCCTTTTCAAAATTTTTTTCTCTTTACCTATATCATCAGTAATAATAGTAAGCATCGCCAAAACCATGATGTACGGTTTTGGGTATGGTTACGTAATAATGAAGTCTCTTGACATAAAATTTTTGTTCTTATAACATATCCTCAAAAATGGAAGGTGAATGAATACGTCTCATGGGGGAGAAAGAAGAGATAGCAATGAATAATAAGAAATCTCAAGCATCCGATTCTAAAAAAATAACTGTTCTGATCTATTGTACTTCCGATCTTATCCTCTCGGGAATATTAAAAGCCATCGACGCGGATAAAGAACTGGAAGTCATTAACATCGAGAAAAGCACGATAGAGTCGTTTTTAGAATCCATAAAAACGCTCCGCCCGAACATCGTCCTATTTGCAAACTCTGAACCATTACCCAATATTCGAGAGATATGCAAAGCCATTAGGGACATTTCAGAAGACGACATGAAATCACAGCTTATGCTTCTGGGAAACATTCCATCCCATGAAGAAGTTGTGAGCCTCATGAATGTGGGCGTGCGAGGGTACTTCGCCCTGAACGATCCATCCAACCAACTTCCCGAGGCCATACGGATCATCCATAAAGAGGAAATATGGCTGCCCAGAGATAAGATGAGCAGCATAATGGACCGAATCATCTCTGTTGTTGGACGTGATCTCAAAGAAAAAACGCTCGACCAGCTTACTCCCACAGAATTTCAAGTTCTCAGACTCATCGGGCAGGGCAAAAGCAATGATGAGATCGCATCAGCAATGTTCATCAGCAAGAACACCGTAAGATCCCACATTAAAAGTATTTATGCGAAGCTTGACACACACAGTCGTCTTCAATTAGCACTTTACGCAATTAATTCTGCGCTCTTTTAGTAAATTTGGGAGTAGAGGAAAAATGAAAAAAGAATCACAAAAATCTAGTGATGAAAAAAAATCAAAAACAATCCTGCCTCGTATAGACCGACACTCCGATCGCCGCCAAGAATGGCGTTTTGAACTTCCTCTTTCAGCCATCGTAGAGGGGACTCTCCCGCAAGGATCAAACTTTAAAGAAGAGACCATCCTCGAGAACATCAGCTCAGGGGGGGCTTACTTTTCGCTGGAATCTGGTGTCACCGTTGGATCCAAGCTTAACCTTGTGGTTGAAATTCCCAGCAAAGTCACAGGAGGGAAAAAAACCAAACTTTGTCTTGGGGGTCTCACAGTCCGTCTCCAAAAGCTCGATAAGGAAGGGAAAAAACAGGGTATCGCCCTCAGTTTTGATGAAGACTTCCAGTTTGAAGGCGATTTTGAAGGCGATAAGAAATAGGTCAGTCAAAACGGTAATCCGGCATCCTACTCAAGACACAATTTCGTTATGTTGACTGTTGCTCTAACAGGAGGGATTGCTTCAGGTAAGAGTGTAGTAGCAAAAGTCCTTGAAGAGCTCGGGTGTTACATCCACCATGCAGATCTCGTCGCTAAAGAGCTCACGGAACCCGAGAAACCTGCATGGGAATCTGTTGTCGCTCATTTCGGGCGAGAAATCCTCAATCCCGACAAGACTATCAACCGTTCGAAATTGGGGGAGATCGTATTTTCCGATAACAAAGAGCGGGAATTCCTCAACGGTATCATCCATCCCCTCGTTTTCGAAAAGAAAAAGGAAATCATCTGCGAACTCAGGAAAGAGGGCTCTTATAAGATTTTTGTATCCGAAGCGGCTCTGACGATCGAGGCGGGTTTTGCCGAATTCTTTGACAGGATCATCATCGCGCTTTGCAAAAAAGACATACAAATTGCACGTTTGATGGAGCGTGATCAGATCAGCCGCAAGGCCGCTCTAAAAAAAATCCAAAGTCAGATGGACCCTGAGAAGAAGGCCCAGTTCGCCGATTACCGCATCGACACTTCTGGAAGAATCCAAAACACGATAGAGCAGACAGAGATCGTCTTTAGAAATCTTATGATGGATTTTCAGCTTTTGCAC
>JBATYS010000040.1:0-10673 GCA_049674205.1 Candidatus Aminicenantaceae bacterium | reverse complement strand
CTGAACTATTCATAAAAAACGTCGATGCTCTTTTTACTTCAACAATGTCAAGAACTTATCCTGAGATTGTTGAAAAAACTTTTCAAGAAGAATCTTTCTTTATTCATCGACGTTTTTTACCCTTCGGGCGAACCGATCTCACAGCATCGTCTTCGTTGTTGCTCACTCGCGGTAGTTCACTACAGCTTCATGAGCCACTTCCTCCACCTTAATGTTAGGGTGGGGTGGGTTGGCCTCGGTTCGTGAATAATCCAGGTGTATTAAATCAAAATAAGAACTGCAAATCCATTTTTATTCACAATATCTTTCATGAGACGTCAATTGGTGAACGAAAAATGTTATGTGTGTTGTTGAAAAAACATTTTACGTTTTCTTTTTACGATTCAAAAAAGGAAAAGTGAGAATGAGGATACTGAGTATTCCCAGGGAGTATTCGAAGAGGTTACTTATCAAGTGGACTCCGATGCCCGAGAGGATGGCGATCTTTTGATCAAAGTCCATCAACTGAAAGGTTAATGCCCATCCCGATTCCCATGTCCCGAATCCAGCGATTCCCTTGATGGGCAGTGCTCCTGTCAATTCTGCGCCAGTGATTCCCAAGATGGTTTTCCAGAGACTCAGATTCGCAAGAGAGAAACCGTGGTTATGAAGAAGTGAGAGGAGCAAGAAATAGAGAGAACCGTATTTCCCCGCTCGTATGAGCAACGAGAGAAAGAAGATCGGCCATTGGATCTTTCTGTCCTTTATGTGCCTCAGCCCATCGATTGTGAGATGGATTTTGTTTTTTGAAATCTCGGCCCATGTTTTTGTTTCGAGTCTGAACGATTTTAAAAGAAACACATAGACCCTGAGAAATATCTTTGTTAGGGGGATGATTTGATACAAGACAAGATATATGAGAAGTAAAAAGACAGAAGCCAGAATAAGCAGTGGCAGGTTAGATACCGATGTGTCACCGAGTCCGACAATGAGCATGGAAAGGATAAGAAAGGGACTGAGCGTGAGAAAATCAAACACAAACGCGACGACAAACGTGGATGCCGCTTGTTCGAAGGGATATTTGAGCCTTTTGTTCAATACATACACATACGAGAGAGAGCCGATCCTTGCTGGCAACAGATCCACAAATAGATTGCGTATGAATGTGACCAACAGTATGTTTCCGAAGCTGATCGGGTTGGGATTGAGGAGCCATTTGTAGCGCCAAGCACGCAGCACTGATGCGATGAGAGAAATGGCCACAAAAGCGAAGAGTGCGGGAAAAAAGATGTTGGAAAAGGTTTGGATGAGATCATCGATGGTGATGCGGGACAATAAAAATCCTAGTAGAAATACAGAAAGCAAAAAGGACAGGATGAGTGATATGATCCTTTTCTTGGACATGTGTTTCCTGTATTTTCAAGCACTTGCCTCAGAATGTCAATCGATCTTACTGGAGAACGCCTAGGTCTTCCATTGACGGTTTGTGAGGAAAATCTTATAATTTTCCCCATGACACTTGAAATCGACACAATCATAGAGGCCGCATTAAAAGAAGATATGCCCGATGGGGATGTCACATCGGAAAGTCTTGTCTCCCCCGAATCTGTCTCCACGGCGATTTTCCTTGCTAAGGAGGATGGCATTCTTGCTGGAATTGATGTGGCTGCCCGTGTATTTTGGAAAATCGATCCCCATGTCGTGTTCGCTAAAAAAGTCGAAGACGGAAGCTCGATCAGGGCAGGAGATACTCTAGCGCGAATTGAAGGTCCTTCCGTCTCCCTTTTAAAGGGAGAGCGGACAGCCCTTAATTTTCTGCAGAGGATGTCCGGGATCGCAACCTTGACCCAAAGATTTGTCAAGAGTTTAGAGGGATCCAAGACACAAATTCTGGATACAAGGAAGACAACACCTTCATTGCGAAGTCTGGAAAAGTATGCTGTGAAGATGGGAGGTGGGACCAATCACCGCCTCAACCTATCGGATATGGTACTGATAAAGGACAACCATCTAAGGATCGTGGGCAATATTTCAGAAGCTGTGAAAAGGGCAAGAGAAAAGGTCGGCCCAGACATGAAGATCGAGGTCGAGACCACGATGCTCGAAGAGGTCAAAGATGCGGTGCGCTCCGGTGCAGACATGATTTTGTTGGATAACATGTCCCCTGAGAGAATGAGAGAGGTTGTGGAATGGGTCGATGGAAGGGTCCCGCTGGAGGCATCTGGGAATGTCAAATTGTCGACACTTAAAGAGATCGCATCCTCAGGGGTTGATTTTATTTCTGTCGGGGGCTTGACGCACTCCTACCAATCTCTGGATATCAGCATGGAATTTCTTTGATCTGAGCATTTTTTTTAGGAATGTCTAAAGAGGAGGTTTGAAGAGTGGACAGTGAACTAATTAATAAAACGGATGTTCTAGTGATTGGCTGTGGGATTGCAGGAGCCAGTGCAGCCTTGGAGGCGGCAAAATGCGGCCTCCGTGTTGTCGTTATCACCAAACATTCCGAACCACAAGAATCGAACACATATTATGCACAGGGAGGGATCGTCTCTCTCGGTCCCAATGATAATCCTGAGCTTTTAAAGGATGATATCATCCAAACTGGCGATGGCATCAACAATCCAGAGGCCGTGGACATCCTTGCAGGGGAGGGGAAAAGCCTGGTTGACAGCATCTTGATAAAGGAGTTGAAGATCCCGTTTTCGCGAAGCTCGCCCGATGTTCTCGACTATGCCCAGGAGGCCGGACACACAAGACGTAGAATCCTTCATATCAAGGATACGACAGGTCGGACCATCGAGGAGAGATTTATAAAAGCATTGCAGTCTTATTCCAATGTCACATTCTTGGCTGACCATACAGCAGTGGACTTGCTGACCGTTCCCCACCATTCCAAAAATCCTGTATCTTTTTACAGAGAACCGCAATGTATCGGTGTTTATGTTTTGGATAATCAGACGCAAAAGGTGAAGACTATTTTTTCGCCTTACACAATTCTCGCCACAGGAGGTTGTGGTGCTGTTTTTCTCTATACGTCTAATCCTAAAGGAGCAATCGGGGATGGATACGCCATGGCTTACCGAGCTGGTGCAAGGCTAGTGAACATGGAATACATTCAATTTCATCCGACTTCTTTATTTCACAGGGATGCCGACGGATTCCTTATATCCGAAACAGTCAGGGGAGAAGGAGCCCGTTTAAAAACTAAGCAATGCCGTACGTTCATGGATAATCACCCTATGAAGGATATGGCTCCCCGTGATGAAGTTACCCGTGCAATATACGAAGAGATAACCAACAGCAATTCTAATTATGTCTACCTGGATTTAGCGTCTTATACGAAGGTCGATATCAAAAAAAGATTTCCCAACATTTATAAAACGTGCCTGGAATATGGCATCGACATCACAAAAAATCCAATTCCTGTCGTTCCCGCAGCTCATTATTGTTGCGGGGGGATCATGGTGGATGTTTGGGGAGAGTCCTCCCTCAAGGGACTTTACGCTGTTGGCGAGGTTTCCTGTACGGGTCTCCACGGGGCGAACCGCCTTGCCTCGACATCCCTTCTTGAAGGATTGGTCTGGGGTGTTCGGGCGGCCAGGGGGATCGCTTCGCGATTTAATCCGGAAACTTTCCATAAGCCCTCAGACATCCATGAGTGGTATTACCCGAAAAAGGAAGAAGAGATCGATCCAGCTCTGATCAACCAGGACTGGTTGTCCATCAAGTCGACGATGTGGAACTATGCGGGGATCATCCGGACCTCAAAACGCCTTGAAAGAGCGAAGGCGGATTTGGATTATCTCCGTCATAGGATTGAAAAATTCTACAGAGAAGCCACGATGGAGCCTAAGGTCGTTGGACTCAAACACGGGATTCAGGTAGCTCAATTGATCACCCATGCTGCGCTCGGTAACCCCGTAAGTCGCGGCGCTCATTTTAGAAAAAACTAAAATCGAATTATTGTGGAGAATTAGGGAAACTTCCTCTATAATAGCACAATAAAAGCCCCTTGTTGGAGTGAATGATGCAAGACAGTGACAATATCAAAGACACGCTCAATCTACCTAAAACATCCTTTTCCATGAAGGCAAAACTTGCCCAGAAGGAGCCTGAGATCATCAAGAAATGGGATGAAATAAAGCTGTATCACAAGATCCAGAAGAAGCGTGAGTTTGGTACCAGCTTTGTTCTTCACGATGGTCCTCCATATGCCAACGGCAACATTCACCTTGGGACTGCGCTGAACAAGATCTTGAAAGATTTTATCATCAAGTCTAAGACCATGCAGGGATTCAAAGCTCCTTATGTGCCCGGCTGGGATTGTCATGGTCTTCCCATTGAGATCAAAGTGGACCGGGAGCTCAGTGAGAAAAAGAAGGATATGTCTCTGATCGAAATCCGGGAAGAGTGCAAAAAATATGCCTTACAATATGTGGGTATTCAAAGAGACCAGTTCAAGAGACTGGGCGTTTTCGGAGAATGGGAGAATCCCTATCTGACAATGAATCCAGAATATGAGGGTGAAGTGATCCGTCACCTTGCAGCGTTCTTCGCATCAGGGAATATCTATAAAGGAAAGAAACCCGTTTATTGGTGTATCAGCTGCAAAACGGCTCTCGCCGAAGCTGAAATCGAATACAAAGACCGCAAGTCCCCATCCATTTATGTGAAGTTCCCCATGATCTCCGACCTCTCCAAGAAATTCCCCGAGCTAAAAGGGAAGAATGTGTCAGTTCTAATCTGGACAACAACTCCGTGGACACTTCCTGCAAATCTGGCCATCGCCTTTCATCCGGATTTCGAATACGCTGCATTCGAAACCAATGGTGGAGTTTTGATCGCAGCCAAACGGCTGATTCCCGTTATATCCGAGGAATTGGGCTTTGACAAAAGCGAGGTTTTGGTCACCTTTTTGGGTGTTGATGTTGAGGGCCTGAAAGCCCGGCATCCTTTTATCGACCGGGAATCACTGTTTGTCCTGGCCGACTATGTGACCCTCGATCAAGGAACAGGAGCCGTTCACACAGCACCAGGGCATGGTCATGAGGACTATTTGACAGGACTGGCCTATGGGTTGGATATCTATAATCCTGTTGACAGCGATGGGAGATTCATCACTAAGGTCGAGGAATACAAGGGAATGAATGTTTTTGAGGCCAATCAGGCGATCATGGACGATCTGCTGAAAGAAGAGAAATTGACTCGGGCAGAAGACATCGTCCACTCCTACCCTCATTGCTGGCGCTGCAAGAATCCCGTGATCTTTCGCGCAACCTCCCAGTGGTTTATCTCTATGGAAGAGAACAAGTTGAGGGAGAGATCCCTTGAAGAGATCAAAAAGATTAACTGGATCCCTCCATGGGGAGAGGAGAGGATCGCCAATATGGTCGAGGCCCGGCCCGATTGGTGTATCTCACGGCAGCGCTCATGGGGCGTGCCGATTCCCGCATTTTACTGCGAAAGCTGCAGCACGATCCTCGCGGATGAGAATGTGTCTCTCAAGATCGCGGATGTCTTTTCTGAGGAAGGCTCGAATGCTTGGTTCATTAAAACTGCAGAAGAACTGTTACCCCCTGGAACAAAATGTCCGCAGTGCGGCTCGGGGATCTTTAAGAAGGAAAATAACATTCTCGATGTCTGGTTTGAATCCGGAGCAAGTCAAAATGTGCTTGGGAAACGGAGCGACCTGCCTTGGCCGGCGGATATCTACATCGAAGGACATGACCAGTACAGGGGTTGGTTCAACAGCTCTCTTCTCATTGGTGTTGCCGTAAAAGGGGCTTCTCCTTATAAAACCTGTATCACTCATGGGTTTGTCTTGGATGAGCAGGGGAAAGGGATGTCCAAATCCCTGGGCAATTTTATCGAACCCGAAGAGATCATCTCCGAGAATGGGGCCGAGATCCTAAGGCTCTGGGTGGCGATGCTCAACTTCAAGGAGGATGCTCGGTTTGGCGGCGAGACTTTGCAACGTCTCGTTGAGGCGTACAGAAAAATTCGGAACACTTGGCGTTTCATCCTCGGCAACCTCAATGATTTTGTGCCGGATAAAGAATCAGTACGAACAGAGGATATGGTTCCTTTCGACAAATGGATCCTCGAAGAATGTTCACGATTGAGCAAAAAAATTCTCAAAGCATATGAGAAGTATGAATATCACATCATCTATCACAGGATGTATAACTTTTTTACTGTCGATCTGAGTGCTTACTACTTGGATGTTATCAAGGACAGGCTGTATTGTTCTGGTAAAAACTCACTTGTGAGAAAATCAGCGCAAACAGCACTCTTCGAGCTCCTGAAAACCACCCTTGTTTTGATGGCCCCTCTGCTTCCCTTTACCACAGAGGAAGCATGGGAAGTCATGCCCTCATTTCAAAGAAAAGAGGAATCCGTCCACTTGGAACTATTCCCCGCCTTCGATAAAGAGTGGCTCAGCACAGATCTGTTCCAAGAATGGAAGGAGTTGAAAGGAATAAGGGAGAGCGTTCTCAAGGAATTGGAGCTTGCCAGAGAATCAAAGCTTATCGGCAACTCTTTGGAAGCGCGGGTGATACTCAAGGTCCCTCCGTCTTCTCAGCATATTTTAGATAAATATGCTGATGAATTGGCATCTAACTTTATCGTCTCTTCGGTCGAACTCGAGTTTCACTCTGAAACGGATTTGGGTATTCAAGTTTCCAAAGCTGATGGAGGAAAATGCCAGCGCTGCTGGAACTACTCTCCTTATGTGGGGACCAACGAAAAATTCCCTGTTTTTTGCCAGCGCTGCGAAGATGTCGTTAGAGAAATAGACCAATGAAAGACAATTCCCTTTATTTTATGATCATTCTTTTATTGTCATTTGTCGATCAACTGACTAAAACCATCGTCTCAACAAGTTTTAACCTTTACGAAAGCAGAATTGTGATCCCCGGATTCTTCAACCTGACCTATATCAAGAATAGAGGTGCAATTTTTGGCTTTTTCTCGACCAACCAGAGTTTCTTCATCTATGCCCTTTTGACTCTGGCATCTATAGCGGCTCTGGGTTTGGTCGTCTACTATTTTTATAAGACATCCAGCTCAGAGAGATTTCTGAAGATCTCTCTGTCTCTCATCCTAGCCGGGGCTCTTGGTAATCTCACAGACAGGCTCTTTAGAGGCGCTGTCGTCGATTTTCTGGATTTTTATGCTAAAGACTGGCATTGGCCCTTTTTTAATATTGCTGATTCTTGCATTACTGTGGGAGCTATACTGCTTCTCTACATCTTCTTGTTTAAGAAAGGAGACAAATGTTTCCCATCCTCGTAAAAATCGGACCTGTCACTATTCATACCTATGGCTTTATGATGGCCCTAGGCGTGGCTTTTGGCTTGTGGTTTCTTTTTACTCAAGCAAAAAAGTATGATCTGAATGCTTCAAAACTCGTAGATATGGCCTTTTACACGATCATTATCGCTTTGATCGGGGCCAAGATCATCCTTCTTATCGGCAATTTCTCCTACTACACAAAATACCCCAAAGAGCTGTTTAGTCTAGCTAGATCAGGAGGAGTATTTCAGGGAGGCCTTGCATTCGGTATTGTTTTTGCCATCTGGTATCTCCACAAGAACAAGATCCCCGTCTGGCAAACAGCCGATCTCGTCGTTCCCGCCTTGGCTCTGGGGCACGGATTCGGCCGTATTGGGTGTTTTTCTGCGGGTTGCTGTTATGGACGTGTTTGCTCAATGCCTTGGGGAGTGAATTTTCATAACGAATATTCTCATGAGCTTACCGGAATAACCCAGGGAATCCCTCTCCATCCCACACAACTTTATGAAGCAATCCTGAATTTCTTGAATTTTTTTGTCCTGTTTTTCTTTTTGAAGAGAAAAAGATTCGATGGACAGATCTTCTCTCTGTATATCATCAATTATTCCATCATCCGGTATATCGTTGAATTTTACAGGGGGGATCATCCCGTTAAGGCCTATTTGATCCATAATACTTCCCCATATCTCAGCGTGAGTTATCCCCAAGTCTTTTGCATTCTTGGCTTGATCGGCGGACTTCTTTTATTCATGGTGTTGAAAAAGAAAAATGCGATTCAAGCCTGAGGATTGTTTCTAGCCGAGGTTGCCGTAGATAATAGGCGTCGGCCTGCGAATAATGAGAGAATTTGTTGTGACCCCTGAATCTGGGGAGAATCAAAGGCTAGACCTTTTCCTGGCTGAAAATCTCGATGGATGGAGCCGTGCTCAGGTCCAACGACTCATCGGTGAAGGTCGGGCCCTGGTGGATGCAACGCAGAAACGACCGAGCTACAAGTTAAAGGTCGATGAGAGAATCGAGGTCGATGACACCCTCCCAAAGGCGGATCTTTTAACGCCAGAGAGTATCCCGCTCACCGTGATCCATGAGGATGAACATTTGGTCGTCATCGATAAATCCTCGGGCATGATTGTCCACCCCGGAGCAGGGAGACAAACGAACACTCTGGCAAACGCCCTGCTATACCGTTTCCCAGAGATCGAAGGAGTAGGACCAAAGGAAAAACCGGGGATCGTGCATCGATTGGACAAGGAGACCTCGGGTGTTATCTTGGTGGCCCGGACAAAAATGGCGTACCAGGAATTACAGCGGCAATTCAAGGCACGGGAAGTGGAGAAACTCTACATAAGTCTTGTGTGGGGAAAGATGCCCCAGGAGGAGGGAAAGATCACTTGGGCTATCGGCCGGCACACAAAACATGGAGAGAGGATGTCGGTAAAGACCAATAAACCCCGGGTCGCAGAGACGCGCTACAGAGTGAAAAAACCGCTCGGAGAATTCACACTTCTCGAGATCCGCCCGATCACAGGGAGAACTCACCAGATAAGGGTTCACCTGGCCGCGTCTGGACATCCTGTAGTCGGAGATTCACGCTACGGCCGGAAGAAGGATACATCCGGTTGCCCTCATCTCTTTCTTCATGCGCATCGTCTCGCCGTCACTCATCCCTCATCAGGCGAAAGAGTGTCTTTCCAATCACCTTTACCATTTGATCTCAATCAGTTTCTAGAGAAAATTTCCGTGGACTCCCCGAGATGAATGACATCTGAGTGTCCCAATTGGTGAATTCATGCCAGCACGGTCTTAGGAGTGCTTACTGTCACGAAAATTATCTTGAGTCGAAGGGAAATTTTATTGTAATATAACCGTTGCTCTAATCGAAAAATCAAATGCTGAGCAAATAAATATAAAGAGTGAAACTTTATTGGAGGCCTCAAGATGAAAGATTATTCTCGTGATAAAATCCGAAACGTGGCGATCACAGGGCATGGCTCCTCGGGAAAAACATCCCTGACTTCTGCTTTTCTCTTTGATACAGGAAAAACCTCACGCCTGACAAAAGTGGATCAGGGGAACACTGTCACAGATTATGACGCAGATGAGATCGAAAGACAGATATCCATCAATTCAGCCCTTGCTTATCTCGAATGGAACAACCACAAGATCAATATCATCGACTGCCCCGGTTATACGAATTTTCTCTGGGACACAAGGGCCAGTTTAAGAGCTGTCGATGCGGGAATTGTCGTGGTGGGAGCCCTGGAAGGTGTGGAGGTCGGCACAGAAAAAGTGTGGGCCATGCTTGAGGAATTCAAACTCCCTCGGCTCCTCATCATCAACAAGTTGGACAGAGAAAATTCCAATTTTAAACAGGCTATGGAATCCATCCAACAGTTTTTCGGGCGGCAAGCTATCCTTGTTCAACTCCCTATCGGGGAGGAGACAGGCTTTTCTGGTGTTGTCGACTTGATCGGTAAAAAAGCCTACATTTTCGAGACAAACGAAAGTGGAAAGTTTAAAGAAGCTGATATCCCAGAAGAACTTAAAGATGAATCCGAAAAGAGGATCGAAGCGTTGACGGAAATGGTGGCAGAAAACGATGAAGAGCTGATGGAGAAATACTTCGAGGCCGGAGAACTTTCGACCGAAGACCTGATCGCTGGATTACGAAAAAGTATCCTTAAACGAGAATTGTATCCAGTCTTTGTGTCATCGGCTCTTTTGAATGTCGGTGCACAGCCTATCCTTGATGGTGTTATCAATTTTTTTCCCTCCCCTCTTGAGAGAGAAGAAATAAAGTGTGAGGAAGGTTCCGTTCAGGCTAAAGAAGAGGAACCATTTTCTGCGCTGGTCTTCAAGACGATCTCAGATCCTTACACGGGCAGGATCTCCATGATTAGGATATTCTCCGGCAAAGTGTCTCCCGACGCCACAGTCACAAACACTACGAAACAAAAAGATGAAAAACTCAGCGGGCTATTCTTTCTCCAGGGGAAAGAGCAGGTGCCTGCTGGCCAGTGCAAGGTTGGAGACATCATCGCCACTGCAAAACTGAAGCACACATCCACCGGTGATACACTCAGTTTGAAGGGCGGTGGAGTGCTCTTCCCAGTGATCCATTTTCCTGAGCCTTCGATCTCTTTTGCTATACAACCTAAAACTCGAGCGGATGAAGACCGGATCTCCCAGGCCATCCATCGCATAACGGAAGAGGATCCCACGGCAAGAATAACACGAGATCCCGAAACCAACGAATTGATCATCGCGGGAAACGGCCAGCTTCATGTGGAGATCATCACCAAACGGCTAAAAAATCGGTTTAATGTCGAGGTTGCGCTAAAGCCTCCTAAAATTCCTTATAAAGAGACCATCAAAGGAAAATCGGATGTCCAGGG
>JBATYS010000039.1:0-5367 GCA_049674205.1 Candidatus Aminicenantaceae bacterium | reverse complement strand
TCCAATTTATTACTCCCTCTTGCATGTGGATTGCTTTTGGTCTGTATATTTGTCGTCCGGGCGATATTCATTCTCTGGCAGAAACAGCCTTCATTTGCTAGACAAACCGAACAAAAAAGAGAGCTTTATGATTCCCGAAAATTCGGCTTTAAGGACAGCTTTCACGCCGTTCGAAAAAACAGATATCTTGTTGTGATCGCGGTCCTTGTTATTATCACAGTCATCGTTTCGACTTTCATAGATTTTCATTTTAGTTCGGCCGTTGAAAATCATTTTACCAACAAAGAGGCGATGCAAGCTTTTTTTGGTCTCTTCTATGCGGGCTTGCTGACATTTGCATTTTTCGTGAACATATTTCTAACCAGCTTTTTGCTAAGAAATTTCCGGATTCGATTAACTCTGCTGTTGACTCCGGTTACGCTGTTTATCGGCGCTTTAGCTGCAATATTTGCTCCTTTCACATTGTCCACTGCGGTTCTGATAAAGAGCGCCGATGAAGGACTGGGCTTTTCACTCCAGCAATCTGTGAGGGAATTGCTATATATCCCTGTGTCGTCTGAGCTGAAATTCAAAACCAAACCTTTCATTGATATGTTCATCAACCGGTTTGCGAAAGTGTTGGCCGCGATTCTACTTTTTTTATTCGCGCTTACTCTAGAGAAAGAAGTCGAATATTTAACTCCTGTCTTTGATCCGGAGTTGGCCAAAGACCTGCTGTGGGGAGTTATTGCCTTTCTGATACTCTGGATAATTTTTAGCTTAAAGATCTACAAGGAGTACATCAACGCCATCAGACAGAACATAAAGGTCAAGTGGAAAAGAGCAGATAAGACGATAACGGAAAAACTTGATGTGGACTACACCAAACTGATCTTCGATACCATTGAGAGCAAGAATCGAAGCTCTGTTCTGTATGCATTGCATCTCTTCGATCTGCTGGAGCAGGATAAGCTAACCCCAGAGATCAAGACTATGATCTCTCAAAAGGCTGATGAAGTGAAGGCTTCTTCCCTTGGCGATCTGTTTAGCGCTGAAGGCGCGACTTGGTTTCCAGAGATTGACGATGACGTCAGTCAAAAGGCTTTTGTCACTGACATTCGAGAGATCATGACTTCAGAGATTTATCAGCAATTGATCGAGCTGCATGCCGAACAGGTGATGGAAGAGGGGAGTGAATCCGAGATCGGGAAAATGGAGATGGCCAAAATGATTGGCTTGATGGATCCAGAATCGTCGGTTGTGAAAAAACTTGAAGCACTCATAAATGATAAATCCGTAGAAGTATCACGTTATGCGATCCAGAGTGCTGCAAGGCTGAAAAGGGAAGAACATATACCAGCCATAATCCACAAAGTTAGCAATCCTCTTATTCATGAAGACGCTGTCAGCGCGTTGAAAAAATATGGTTATTCTGCTCTAGCTATTCTGCAGGAATATCTTAAAGACAACAGCCAGGCCATAGAGATAAGAAAGGATATAGCTAAAGTCCTGGCCCAAATCGGAATACAAGAATCGGTTCAAATTCTGTTAGATGAACTGAGTAGGGGAACGGAGGAATTAGTCACGGAAATTGTCGATGCACTGGACCGTATCCGTGCAGAAAAACTCGACATTTCTTTTCCTCCCAAATTAGTTCGGAGAGAGATATTGTTAGTCATAAAAAAATATTGTCGGGTTTACATTGATCTGATGAGTCTCGGATCTGATGAGAAAAACACTAAACAAGGACGACAACTCCAAAAAAGACTGACAGTTGATTTTTCGAGTATTTTCAAATTGCTCGGGTTGTATTATCCTCATGAAGACATTGTCAAGGCTTACCAAAACCTTCAAGCAGGCACCAAGGATGCTGTTGCGTATGCCATAGAATTGCTGGATAACACTTTACATAAAGAGATGAAGGATGCCATATTACCCCTTGTAGAAGATATGTCTCCTGCGGAGAGGCAGAGAGAATTTCATAAGATCCTCAGAAGCTTGAAGTGACTATTGGAGTTCTCTGTCCAACACTGAAGCGTCGACTTCAAAAACCCGAAAAATTAACAAAAGGGACAGTCCCCTTTTTCCAAACAGCTAAAAATGGAAAATGGGGACGGGCCATAGCAAATGTTTTAAAATAAATAAGTTAACCCATAATTTAGTCCAAAAATTCTCCTTAGAGTGACATTTTTAGCCCCAAAATGGGCGGATTAAGAAATTCTAGGGTAGAACTCCCCATTCTTCCCGTTTCCATCTGTTGGTATAAATTTGACCTCACCCAGTTCCTATGATAGAAAGTTGGGGATAATTCTGTTGAGAAAATATGACTGAACTCAAAAAGGACCTTCGCCTCTACGGCCTTACCATGGTGGCTATCGGCTCGTGTATCGGATCCGGAATCTTCCTGACACCCTCCCAGATCGCCGGTTATCTTCCTTCACCCATATGGATACTGCTCGTCTGGGCCTTGGGAGGTGTCATCACATTGACCGGTGCTCTTACATTTGCCGAACTCGGTTCCATGTTTCCGCAAGCAGGTGGGGTGTATGTTTACCTGAAAGAAGCCTACGGCGAACTGTTCGGATTCCTGTATGGGTGGGCATATTTGTTGGTGATCACTTCGGGAGCCAATGCTGCGCTCAGTATCGCCTGTGCCTACTACTTGGCGTTTATATTCCCCTTGAATGACACCGGAATCAAAATCACAGCGGTTGTGGCCTTGATTGTTGTCACGGCCGTCAACATTCTTAGAGTTCGGGCTGCTGAAGTTTTTGCCAATGTCTTCACAGGACTAAAACTCCTTGGAGTTGCTGCAGTTATTGTCATCGGTATTCTCTGGGGAAAAGCCAGGGCAGATCTTTTCCATGCAGAAACTACGGCTTCCACAGGAAGTCTTGTGGCTGCCTTTGGTCTGGCCCTCATCGGTGTTCTCTGGTCCTACGGTGGTTGGCAGCATGCCACTTTTGTCGCCGGAGAAGCACGCGATGCAAAACAAACAATCCCAAGAGCCATGATCATCGGGGCTCTAGTGGTAGCTGGGGTTTACCTGCTCACCAATGTGGCCTATCTCTTCATGCTCCCTGTTGACGCCATCGCCGCTTCCAACAGCCTGGCAGCTGACGCCATTTCCACAATAATTCCCTTCGGCGGTATTTTGATCGCCCTTTTGATCGCCATCTCCACCTTTGGAACCCTCGGGATCTACACTTTATCGGCCCCCCGCATATATTACGCCATGTCTCGAGATGGCCTTTTTTTCAAAAAGCTTGCCTGGATTCACCCCCGCTTTCGGACTCCTGTTTATGCCATACTGGTGCAATCGGCCTGGGCTGTTGTCCTCCTCCTCTTCTGGGGGACGTTTGAGGACCTCATCACCTATGTGGTGTTCACCGATTGGATTTTCTTTGGTTTGACAGCCGCAGGGATCTTCATCTTCAGACGCAAGCTCAAAGACCACCCACGACCCTACAAGACCCTAGGCTATCCTGTCGTTCCCCTCATATTCATTACAATTACATTTCTCTTCGTTCTTAATTCCCTCATAGAAAAACCTCTGCATGCCTGGGCGGGATTGGTCTTAATGATACTGGCACTTCCGGTGTTTTTCACCTTTAAAAAGCGGCAGGAAAGAATCAAAAACGCATAGACCTTTTCAGCTGGAAAACAGATCTCCTGAGGAGAAGTGCGGCTCGCTGGTCAAATTAATCCCGAGCTTCCTTAGGCCGGCCTCATCCCCCGGTGTGGGGATATGAGTAAGATGAGCCTCTGTCCCTCGAAGCTCCAGTAGCTTTTTTATTGCCAATTCGGCTGCCGGATTCGTAGCTGCACTGATACTCAGACTGATCAACGTCTCTTCAAGATTCAGGCTCATCGATTTGGATTGAAGTGCGTCTTTTTTTAGATTGCTGACAGCTTCAATGATATTGTCCGGCAACAGAGGGATCTTGTCCGGAATTTCTGCAAGATGTTTAACAGCTCGCAAAACCAAGCTGGAAGCAGCGTGAAACAGAGGCGAATTGTTCCCTTTGATGATCGTTCCATCTGTAAGTTCGAGAGCTGCACCACAATAAATTCCTTTGTGGCCTTTCTTTTTTTCCATGGCCTCCTCTGCGGCTTCTTTTGCCGGTAAAACAACCCTGCGACTCTCAGGAGTGACTCTAAGATCGTCCATGATCAATTTCACTCTCTCTACAGGGGTTTTATCTGAAAATCCCATGGCATACTCACAAGAATATCGGTAATACCTGCGGATGACTTCCTGAGTGGCTGCCTCCCGTACAACTGTGTCATCGACAATCCCACAGCTAGCCCTATTTACACCCATATCCGTGGGGGATTTGTAAAACGATTCTGCTTCTGTCAATCTCTCCAGAATCCGTCGCAAAACAGGGAATACTTCCACATCTCTGTTATAGTTGACAGACGGCTTGTTATAAGCGTCCAAATGGAAGGAATCTATGAGGTTGAAATCTCCAAGGTCCGCCGTTGCAGCTTCATACGCAATATTGACAGGATGTTTCAATGGCAGATCCCATATGGGGAAGGTTTCAAACTTAGCATACCCGACGTGGATACCTCGCTTGTGGTCATGGTACATCTGGGATAGGCAGGTTGCCAATTTTCCACTCCCCGGACCGGGACCAGTTACAACCACCAATGGTTTTTTTGTAGGGATGTGCTCATTCGCACCATATCCCTTTTCACTTACGATCAAATCCACATTGGTTGGATATCCGCGTGTGAACTGATGTGTGAAGACATTGATATCTCTGCGCTCCAATTTGTTTTTAAAAATTTTGGCAGCAGGTTGGTCTTCAAATCGTGTGATAACCACGCCTCTTATGGGAAGGTCCCATTCCCTCAGGTCATCTATGAGTTTTAAGGCATCCGCATCATATGTGATCCCAAAATCGGCGCGAATCTTCTTCCGTTCAATATCCCCAGCGTAAATACAAATCAAAATCTCTGTATTGTCCTTCAACTTCTGCAGCAATCGCATTTTTACGTTGGGATCAAATCCGGGCAGGACTCTTGCCGCGTGGTAGTCAAACAGCAATTTTCCCCCAAATTCAAGATAGAGCTTGTTGTCGAATGAACTTACTCTCTCTAAGATAGCTTTTGTTTGTTCGTCCAGATACTTTTCGTTATCAAAGCCAATTTTGTTATTCATAAGCATAAACGTTTGTAAAGAAATAGGGTATCAATTTGTGAATGATAAGGAAGTTGAAAGAATTTATCAAGGAGGATAATTATCTTTTTACAAATCCTTTTTTTGCAACGGTTCTAATGAGCGTGCCGTTGTGGAATACCATCATCACACTGTGTTTTAAAACAGTGTGATCAATCAAATCTCTTGGGAGGAAATCGGTGCTGTGTGGCCTGCTCATA
>JBATYS010000038.1:0-2091 GCA_049674205.1 Candidatus Aminicenantaceae bacterium | reverse complement strand
TCTCATCTTAATGTAAAATGAACTTACCGACAAATTAAGAATTAAACAGTCGATAAATTATTGAATGAACAAAAAGAAGAATGCTTCCTTTTATATATCGAGAGAAGTAGAATGAATTCTTAAGGGAATATCGTTAAAAGAGGAAAACAAATGACAGAACCAAAGTGTGCGACATGTAAAACAAAACTTTGCACGCAAGGCATAACGGACGAAGATCTGTTGCCTTCATACTGCCCGACGAAGAACTTCAGAGAATTGATCGAGGATGTGAAGGCAAAATACAAATCCGAAGAACTAGAGATTTTTTTTAAAAGTTCAGCGCTGCTTGAGAAGGAGTGTTATGATTCGAAAGCTGCAAGAGAGGAAGGGCGCATTGTTCCGCTTCGGCCCCGAATCAAGGAAATCGCAGAATTCGCGAAAAAGATCGGCGCACAGAAAATCGGACTTGCTTTTTGCAGTGGCCTTCACGACGAAGCAAGTAGGGCCAACAAAATTCTTGAAGGTCACGGATTAGAAGTGGTCTCGGTTATGTGCAGTTGCGGTGCCATCGACAAAGCAGAAGTAGGCCTGCCCGAGGAATATAAGATCCGGTCTCCGGAAAATTTCGAGGCCTCCTGCAATCCCTTGATGCAGGCGGAACTTCTCAACAGAGCCAAGACTGCATTTAATGTCTTGGTCGGCCTGTGTGTAGGGCATGACATGCTGTTCTCCAAATATTCCAAAGCTCCTGTCACAACACTCATCGTCAAAGACAGGCTGACCGGCCACAATCCCGTCATCACGCTGTACTCGCGGTATCATAGGGATCTTGTGTAGCATTTCATATTAAAAAGAAACAGCTCATCCGGGGGATAGATCCTCCGTAATTCCAATCTTAAACTGAAATACGCGTTCCCAGACGACTAAAAGATAGAGAAGCTTTGTATATATTTCGAAAAAACAATGAATTTTGATCTGTTGAAGATATGCGACCAAAGATATAAAATATTATTGCTTGAAACCTTAAACATTAACTCATAAACTTGGATACAAGGAGGGAGCTGTGAAAAGAACGATCTTCACTTTGATGATTCTCTTGATATTTTCCACTGTAATGTTATCGGCTAGTCATTCCACTGCAACGGGCCAAAAAATAAGAGTCACACTTAAGGAAATCACTCCCTTTTCCTATGTCAGTGTTCGGCACCAAGGACCATTATCTGATTTCGAGTCAGCTGTTGCCATCCTGATGAGCAGCCTCGGCAGCCAGAACATTGCCCCTGCAGGCAATATGTTTGCCATCATGCACAAGATCCCAAAGGAAGGGGAAGACATCACACTGGATTGGGAAGTGAGCTTCCCTGTTACAGCTCAGGTGTATCCTCAGCCTCCCTTAACAAAAGGAGTTTGGGAATTTACCGATGTCGCTTCGGCTACTCATACAGGCCCTGCTTCGTCGATCGGTGAAGCCGTCGATGAGATGCTTTTATGGGTGGAAGAAAACGGTTATGATATGGCAGGCCCGATTGTGGCAGTTTTCCAGAACATCGGCGACCCCGATACAATCCCCAGCCGATTGCAGACCGAGATCTGGGTAGCTATTCACAAATAAAAAAGGAAAAAAAAGAGACTAAAAAAGGGGACTGTCACCTTTTTCCAGGGGTAAACGAAAAAGGTGACAGTCCCCTTTTTTCTTTAAATCGATGAAGGGACCGTTTCCCAAACGGTCCTCCGTACGTTCCGTTTGGGGATCGGACCTTACTTTGTTCACCGCTGCGATCTGTTCGGGGAACAGATCCTACAAGAATGGAAATTGTCCCTTTTTTTTAATTTAGTGCGAGACAAAATGAAATGCAGGAATTAGAATAGTGAGTTATAAAATTTAAGGAGGAACAATGAATCGAAAATCCCTTTTTGGCAGAAGGTCGTTCATGAAGAAATCTGCTGCCGGTGTGATCGGTGCAGGAATAGCAGCAGGGAGTGGTTGGGCTCGAACCGCTCAAGAAGAGAAAAATGCGCCCTTGAAAATCAAAGAGTACCGCACTCTGGGACAGACGGGATTTAAGGTTTCCGACATCGGGGCTGGTTCCATCATGGACGAAGGAGTTCTCA
>JBATYS010000037.1:0-1547 GCA_049674205.1 Candidatus Aminicenantaceae bacterium | reverse complement strand
CTTTAGCAAACACAAGAGGTTCAAAAAGTGCCCAAGATCCAGGGGGGACCAAGTAGGCATGTGATACTTTCAGTTCCCATAGCATCTGGTTGATTAAACTGTAGAACTCTTCATCTTTCTCAACAGTTGCAATCTGTGGTTGATAGCGGTCATGAACCTCCTTCCAGTTCAGACCGCCAAAGGTCGGATCAAAATAAGTTTCATTCACCTTCTTCCATACAATCTCGAAAGTGCTCAAATACTCCTTGTTCTCGCTCCTACATGTCGTCAACTCAACGAGTATGGCCAGAGCTATAAACAGAACAATGATTCTCAGCCTTATGATTCTCCTCCTCCCTATCTTCTAGAGCAGTATATCACTGCCTCGGTTTTATAGCTATTGGTCAATAAAGTTAAAAATTAAATTGAGCATTTCGCTACCATGGAAGAGGCTACAGGAATTTCTATTACAAGCTGTTATAAAAATTGGGATTTTATTACTTCAAGTCATAAAAATTTGCGATATTATCGAATTTTATGACCTAGCGTTATAAAGAATCCTATTTCCTCCTTTTGTCCTCCCAGGGAAGTCCAGATCTGCCGAAGTGGCCGTAATTAGTTGTTTGGCGGTAGATCGGGCGCAGGAGACCTAGCTCTTTTATGATTTCCGCCGGACTGAAGTCGAATCCCTTAAGAAATTCGATAGCCTTTTCCTCATCTCCCGTGCCGAAGCAGTTGACATTTAAGGAAAAGGGCTTAGCAACGCCTATGGCATAAGCAGTTCATGGCGCTTCATATAGCAATTTTTTCCTCTTGGAAATTCTGTCCTGCTGCATTTATTGCCTCTTTCCTATTGAACTCCAGGGCCTCTTTTAGGGTCACTTTAAGACTTCTGTGACGCCACTAAATTTAGCTAATGAACACACCTATTCCTACGGTAGAGCTCTATGCCGAGCTGCATCAGGCGTTCCCCTCTACTTCGATCTCAGGGCATCGATAATGCGTGCATCGATCCAGTAGATGTCTTCATTCCTGCCGTTCCCCCATGAATTCATCATCTCGAGTTTCTGCTTAAGTGTGATCGCCTCCTCGGAATAATCTGCGTGACGGCTCCTGCCACTCGAAAAAAAGAGATACTTTCCATCGGGAGACAGGATAGGGCAATGCTCATTGGCCGCGGAATTGATGGAAGCCCCCATGTTTTTCATGGGGGACCACGCCCCGTTCTCCTGGCGAAAACTGATGTAAAGATCACCGGATCCGATGCTGTCGGCTCTGCCGTAACAGGTGACGATGATGTACGACTCGTCGGCGGCAATAAAGAGATCCCCCTCGAAATTTTCAGTATTGATGGGTTCCCCTAGATTTTCGGGCTCCAGGTAGACTCCATTCTCGAAACGGGCGCTGTATATGTCTCCGCCGCCAAAACCGCCGGGGCGCATCGAGCAGAAGTACAGGGTTCCGTTTTGGGCAAAGATAGGATAGTACTCTTGGGCCTCTGAGTTGACCGGGCCTTCCAAATGCTTCGGTTCGGACCATCCGTTGCCATCCCGTTCCACAAACCAGAA
>JBATYS010000036.1:0-14821 GCA_049674205.1 Candidatus Aminicenantaceae bacterium | reverse complement strand
GGGAAAACTGGATATATCCGTATCCCGTGGATGGATAGGACGGGGGGATGCCGAAAGTGATGAGGTTCTCTCGTTCAGCTGCCGCTTCAGCTCCAGCTTCGAGTTTTTTTAGAAAAAGAGGAACATCTGTAATGAGGTGGTCTGCAGGGAGCGCAGCCACAACGGCCTCGGCATTTTGCAGAAAGACGTGAGCGGTCGCCAAGATCAATGAAGGCGCGGTGTTTCTCCCCAGTGGTTCGATGAGTAAGTTAGCGTCCGGAATGTCGGGGACGATGTTCCTGATCGACCGGGATTGCTCTCTGTTGGCGATGGTGTAAACCCTTTCGAGAGGGATGAGTGGCCTCAGGCGCTGGGCCGTTTCTTCGATCATCGTTTTTTCACTGATGATGGGGAGGAACTGCTTGGGTCTCTCTCTCCGGCTCAGGGGCCAGAATCGTGTGCCGACCCCGCCGGCCAAAATCACAGCATAAAATTCCATTTTTACCTCATGAATCCTCGAGTTTTGCGATGACAGACTCGAGCGTTTGTTCCACCTCTTTGCGAATGGCCGCAAGGTCCTCCTCGGTGTCCGCCTCGAAACGGAGAACAAGGGCTCCTTGGGTGTTGGACGCCCGCACAAGAGCCCATCCCGTGGGATATATGGCTCTGACTCCATCGATATCGATGACCGGATGTTTTGCTGAAAGCACGTCTTTCACTCCATCTACGATCTTGAACTTGACTTCGTCTGAGGCATAGATCCTTATCTCAGGCGTGACATATGTCTTGGGAAGGTCGGCGAGCAGCTCGGAAAGCTTTTTTTCCGACCGGGAGAGGATCTCCAAGACACGGGCTGAGGAATAGATGGCATCGTCAAACCCGAAAAACCTATCGGCAAAAAAGATATGTCCGCTCATCTCTCCGGCTAAAAGAGCCTGTTCCTCTTTTATCTTTTTCTTCATCAGGGAATGGCCAGTTTTCCACATGATCGGGCGCCCGCCCAGCTTCTCGATCTCTTCGTAGAGGAGCTTTGAGGCTTTGACCTCAGAAATGACCGCGGCGCCGGGATTTTTTGAGAGGACATCTCTCGCAAAGAGCACCATCAGCATGTCTCCCCAAATAATCTTGCCTTTATCGTCGATAACCCCGATCCGGTCGCTATCTCCGTCGTAGGCGATACCCAGATCCGCCTCTGTTTCTGCCACTTTTTTGATCAAGTCCTCGAGAGCTTCGGGAAGAGTCGGGTCCGGATGGTGGTTGGGAAAGTTGCCGTCCATTTCGCAGTAGAGGGAAATAACCTCACATCCGAGATGTTCAAAAATGGGCACAGCCACCACTCCCCCCGTGCCGTTTCCCGCGTCGACGACCACTCTCAGTTTCTTGGAGAGAGAGATGTTGTTCACCACCCAGTTGAAGTATTCAGGACCGATGTTTATTTGGGTTGTCTCCCCTGGGGATTCCTGGATGAAATCCGAACTCTTTATCAGGGAGTAAATGTCCAAAATGGTCTTCCCGAAGAGAGTCTCCTTCCCGACCATTATCTTGAATCCGTTGTATTCAGGGGGATTGTGCGAACCGGTGATCATCACTCCTGCATCGTACGGCTTCGTGTACATGGTGAAGTAGAGGAGCGGTGTCGGGATCGTCCCCAAATGAGTCACCGAACATCCTGTGGAGAGAAGCCCTTTGGCTAAAGCCTCTGCAAACTGAGGCGTGCTGAGTCTGCAGTCTCCCCCCAGGGCGACATCCTTTTTCCCTTGGCGGCGGAAGTAGGTCCCTATGCCTTTACCGAGCAATTCAACGGTCTCCGGAGTCAGGTCTTCGCCGACGATCCCTCTGATGTCGTATTCTCTGAATATTTCCTGTCTGAGTTTCATTGTATCACCCCAAATCAATCAGGCACCACAACCTTTGTGCCTGATGGAATATTTATATGTCAAATGAGTTCACTTCTTCTGTATTTTTTTTGTTTATGTAAGATCGGAAACATCGGGCAGGCTCTTGACCTTTTCTTGGATGACGGACCACTTATCTTGGGCTTCGAGGATGAGTTCGATAAACTCCCGGACAGCCCCTCCACCCCCGGGATAAACGCTTATGAAATGGCAGTATTTCTTCACAAAAGGATGCGCATCAGCCACAGTCCCTGCCAAACCCACGCTTTTCAAAACCTCAAGATCTCCCAGATCATCGCCGATAAAGGCTACTTCCTCAGGAACGAAGGCATGCTTGTCCAGGATCTTTTCGAAAACCCTCATTTTATCCAGAATGCCTTGATGGAGTTCCATGATCTTGAGTTTTTGAGCCCGGATCTCGAGAGGTTTGGATGTTTTTCCAGTGATGATCCCTGTTTTGAGTCCCGCTAGGTGCGCCAAAAGAATGCCCAGACCATCCCTGACGTGGTATGATTTTAACTCTTCTCCGTCTGGAAGCAAAAAGAGTTTTCCATCCGTGAGAGTCCCGTCTACATCCATGATGATCATCTTGATCTTTTTCGCCCGTTCCCTGTTCTCCATCAGAACATCTCCGTCCGCCACAGGTCATGGAGGTGGATGAGCCCTTCCACGCCCCCCTCTGTGTTTGTGACGACCAGGGATGTGATCTTCCTCTCCTCCATGATGTTGAGGGCTTTGGTCGCCAGGTCCTCCTTGTCGATGGTGGCAGGATCGGCCGTCATACAATCCTTGGCCGATTTCTCGAAAAAGACATTCCCGTGTTTTTGGAGCATTCGCCTTAGATCTCCGTCGGTGACGATCCCCAGCAGCCTCTTGTTTTTGTCGAGGACACAAGTCATTCCTAATTTTTTCACTGATATTTCCTTGAGGACCTCTTTCATGGGTGTGTCGGGGTCCACTGATGGGACTTGTCTTCCTTTGTGCATCAAGGCTTTGATCTTGAGGAGTTTCTTTCCCGCCTGCCCCATGGGATGGACAAAGGCGAAATCCTGTTCTGAAAATCCCTTTTTCCTCATCAGTGCGATTGCAAGGGCGTCTCCCAGGGCCAGGGCCGCGGTAGAGCTGGCCGTGGGGACCATTCCGCTCGGTTCCGCTTCTTTTTCCACCCAGGCCTCGAGTACGATGTCGCTGTATTGTGCCAATTTAGACTTCGGGTTTCCGGTGATGCAGATCAGCTTGATCCCGATCCGTTTGACAAAGGCCAAGAGGTCAACGATCTCTCTCGTGTCGCCGCTGTAGGAGATGATAATCAGAATATCCTTCTTGACGATCATACCCAAATCTCCATGCCCGGCTTCCGCAGGATGGATGAAGAGCGCTGGTGTGCCACAGCTCGCAAGCGTGGAGGCGATCTTCCTCCCGACGATCCCCGATTTTCCCATCCCCATGACAATGACGCGTGATCTGGCCTGAGAGAGGAGGTCAACGGCCTTGGCAAAATTATCATCCAAGCGGGAAGCCAATCTCTTCACGGCTTGGGATTCGATCTCCAGGACATTTTTTCCAGTCTGGATGATATCTTCTTTTTTCATGGTGGCCTTATCCTTGGTCCGGATTATCGGCATCGGCGACGACATTCTTTATCCGGAGACATAGAGAGAGAAAACTCTTTAAGTTATTGATATTAAATGAATTATGGCTATCAGAGAGGGCTTGTGATGGGTTGTCATGGATTTCAAGAAACAATCCATCGGCGCCCGACGCGATGCCCGCCTTGGCCATAAGGGGAATAAATTCGGATTCTCCCCCGGAAAAATCACCCTCTCCCCCGGGTTTCTGGACGCAGTGAGAGGCATCGATGACAACAGGGAATCCCCACTGTTTCATCGTCGGGATCGAACGGACGTCAAAAACGAGGGTGTTGTACCCGAAGGATGTCCCTCTTTCCGTAAGGATGAGCTTGCCGTTTCCCTGACTGAGGACTTTATCGATGACGTTCCTCATATCGTGGGGAGACAAGAACTGCCCTTTTTTGATGTTTAGAGGCTTTCCTGTCTTTGCCGCTTCCAAGATCAGGTCTGTTTGTCGGGAGAGGAAGGCGGGGATCTGGATCACATCGAGCACCTCAGCCGCCCGGGAGACCTGGATAGTCTCATGAACGTCGGAAAGAACAGGGATCTGGAGTTCTTCCTTGATGCGTTGGAGGATTTTAAGTCCCATATCGAGGCCCGGTCCCCTGTAGGATTTGATCGAGGAACGGTTGGCTTTGTCATAAGAAGCTTTGAAAATAAAGGGGATCTTCAGGTCTTCACACACAGATTTGATACTGTGTGCCAAACGCAGGGCGTGGTCCTCGGATTCGATCACGCAGGGTCCTCCGATGAGGAACAGGGGATTTGTCCCCCCTATTCTTACGCGGGAGTTGATCTCAACTTCTTTGGCAGCGATATTCATAGCTAGCTCCGATAAATGCCTTAAAGATGGGATGGGGCTTGAGGGGCTTGGATTTGAATTCCGGGTGGAACTGACACCCGAGAAACCACGGATGGTCTTTGATCTCGACAATCTCCACCAGGTCGTGATCCGGATTTTTCCCCGAGATCACCAGCCCTGCCTTCGTGAGAATCTCCTCATAGGCAGGGTTGAACTCGTAGCGGTGGCGATGCCTTTCGTAGACTTGGCTTTTCTGGTAAGCATTTTCGGCAAATGTCCCCTTTTCTAATCGGCACAGGAATTGTCCCAGACGCATAGTCCCCCCTATGTCCTGGACACCCTTCAGCTCTCTCCACTTGAAGAAGATCTTGTGCGGGGTCCGGCGGTCGAATTCCGTGCTGTTGGCATCTTTGAGGTTGGCGATATTCCTGGCATATTCGATGGTAGCGCACTGCATCCCCAGACAGATCCCGAAGTAAGGAACCTTGTTGATCCTTGCATATGTGACAGCTCTGATCTTACCCTCGATCCCTCTCACCCCGAAACCACCCGGCACCAAGATCCCATCGGCGTGCGCAAGGATGGTCTTTGTTTCGTTTGCCTCGAGCTCCTCCGCTTCGATCCACGAGATGTTCACTTTGAGCTGGTGAGCCGTTCCCGCATGTGTGAGCGCCTCTTTCAGGCTCAAGTAAGAGTCCTGGAGTCCCGCGTATTTTCCCACCAGGGCGATGTTGACCTCGTCTTTGGGGTGGGTCATCCGGTCGAGCATCTTTTTCCATCGGGATAGATTTCGCCGTTTTGGAGGAAGGGCCAATCTGTTGAGAATGATGGTGTCTAAATCCTCACGGGCAAACAGGAGAGGAATTTTATAGATGTTGTCCACATCCTTGGCCGTGATCACGGCTTCGAGCGGGACATTAGTGAACAGAGATATTTTGGCCTTCAAGTTCTTATTCAGCTCCCTGTCTGTCCGGCAGAGGATGATGTCGGGCTGGATACCGATGGCCCGCAGCTCTTTCACGCTGTGCTGGGTGGGTTTTGTCTTAAGCTCTCCCGAGGTCTTCATGTAAGGGACCAGTGTTAGATGGATGAAGAGAGAATCGGTGGGTCCCATCGACAGGCGCATCTGACGGGTGGCCTCCAGGAATGGAAGCCCCTCGATGTCACCCACCGTCCCCCCGATCTCGGAGATCACGATATCGTTGTCATTGGCAGCGGCGAGAAATGCCTTGATGATCTCATCTGTAACATGGGGGATCACTTGAACCGTTTTACCAAGGTAGTGTCCTTTTCTTTCCTTTTTCAAGATCAGGTCATAGATGCGGCCAGCCGTCCAGTTGTGCGCTTGAGACGTGCGTGTGGATGTGAAACGTTCATAATGTCCCAGGTCAAGGTCTGTCTCAGCCCCGTCATCGGTGACATAAACCTCTCCATGCTGGAAGGGATTCATGGTGCCAGGGTCGACGTTAAGGTAGGGATCAAACTTTTGAAGAGTGATCTTATAGCCATGGCTTTCCAGGAGCATTGCGATCGAGGATGCGGCGATGCCTTTTCCGAGAGCTGAGAGAACTCCACCTGTGACGAATATGAATTTAGTCATGAGGCTCCTTTTTCATAAAATCTTCAATCATGATTATATCCTGTGGTGTGTCGACACTCAAGGTTGAAAAATGTGTGAATACAACTTTTACTCTGTGCCCGTTCTCCAAGACCCGGAGTTGTTCGAGTTTTTCCTCTTGTTCGAGCCTCGAAGGGGGCCACTGGCACATTTCGAGCAAAAAATCTCTCCTGTAGCCGTAGATGCCGATATGCTGGAAAAAATAATCCGAGGGTTTGAACGGAAGGGGAGATCGCGAGAAATACAGTGCGTAGCCCTGTTTATCTGTCACCACCTTAACGATGTTTTGGTCTTCGAGAAGAGAGAGATCATCAACCTTTATGGCCAGCGTGGCCATAGGAGTCTCTTCTTGTAACATTGCAAAGATGAGGGCATCGATCATTTCTGCCCGCACTAGAGGTTCATCCCCCTGGATGTTGATAATATAGGGTGAGGAGAGAGTTTCAGCGATCTCTGCGACCCGTTCCGTACCCGAAACATGGCAGGGGGACGTCATCCGGACATCCGCCCCGAATTCTTGACACGTCTCATAGATACGCTTGTCATCGGTGGCGATAATAAGGTTTTGGAGATGAGTAGACTTTTGGGCCCGTTCATAGACCCACTGGATCATGGGTTTTCCCAAGATAGAAGCGAGAGGCTTCCCCGGAAAACGCTGCGATGCATAGCGGACGGGTATGATTCCTGTAACTTCCTTCAAAGCTCGGGTCCCGTTGGGATCGTATCTTTTTCCTCGTCCTCTTTTTCTTTAGGTGTGGACTTTTCTGGGCTTTGTGGGGGCATTTTATCCGTTGTTTGACAGGTCGCTTCCAGATAAGCTCCCTCTTCGACGACTAACTTTGGCGTCGTAATCGTTCCTATCACACGGCCGTTGGAGTGGATATCAACCCTTTCAGAGGCCTGGATGTTTCCCTTCACTTCTCCATCGATCACCATATAGCCGATCTTGATATCGGCATCCACCTTTCCGCTTTCGCCGATGATGAGCATAGAATCAGAGTCGATCTTTCCTTTGAAACGACCGTCAATACGGAACGATCCTTTGAAGCTAAGCTCTCCCTGGATCTCTGTATCCTTATCGAAAAATCCTGTGATTTTATCCTCCTCGAATTCTCTTTTTCTTTCTTTCATGTATGAACTCCTTTGATTTTTTCATAAATGCGATTGAGGTCGTCAAGAGTGTAATAGAAAATTTTTAAGACTCCTTTGTTTTGGTCGCCCGAGAGCACCACTTTTGTACCAAGAAGCATGAGCAGTTCTTCCTGAAAAATGAGAAGATCCGGGTCCATGGGGGCTTTGGGTAGCTTTTCAGTTGGGGCCTGGAGTCTGCGGACCCATTTTTCGACCCCGCGGACAGAGAGGTTATCCTTGACGATTCGTTTAGCCATAGATCGTTGGCGCTCAGGATCCTCGACTGGGATCAATGCCCGGGCATGTCCCATTGAAAGTTTTCCTTCTTGGATCAACTCCTGGATATCACCGGGAAGCTTGAGAAGCCGAAGAGTATTTGCGACAGACGCCCTGTCTTTCCCCACTTTTTTGGCCACATCTTCCTGGGTGTAGCTAAAATTCTGGGTCATTTTCTGGTATGCCTTTGCGATCTCGATAGGATTGAGATCTTCCCTCTGGAGGTTTTCGATCAACATCGCCTCATGCTGCTGGGTCTCGGTGAGGTTCCGGATGAGGACCGGAATCGTCTGGAGTCCGATCTTTTTTGCCGCGCGCCACCGACGCTCGCCTACGATGATCGTGTAGTTTTCCTCATCGGGGACAACGACTATGGGTTGCAGGATCCCCGTTTCCTGGATCGACTGAGCTAACTCCTCCAGCGCTTTAGGGTCCCACTTCTTCCTGGGCTGGTGGGGGTTTGGTTTCAGTCTGTCAATTGCGATGTCCAGGAATCGTTCCTCTTTCAGAATCCCGTATTCCTCTGGCAAGAATGCTTTGAGACCTTTTCCGAGTGCCTTTTTTGTCATCGTTTCAAGAACTCCTCTGCTAAATTCAGGTAGGATTGGGTTCCTTTGGATTTGATGTCATACAGGAGGACAGGTTTTCCAAAGCTCGGGGCTTCGGCCAACCTCACAGTCCGGGGAATGGCCGTCTGATAGACAATATCCTTCAGGGATTGACGGATCTCTTCCGCCACTTGCCTGGAGAGATTGGTCCGGTCGTCGGTCATGGTCAGAACAATGCCCTCGATGGATAACGATGGATTGAGATGCACACGGACCTCATCCAGTGTCCGGAACAGATCAGGAATCCCTTCCATGCAGAAAAATTCGGTCTGAATGGGGATCAGGATGGAATCGGCTGCGGTCAGGGCATTGATCGTGAGAAAACTCAGAGAGGGAGGGCAGTCGATGAAGATGAAGTGAAAGAATTTCCTCACTTTATGCAACGCAAACCGGAGCCGGGTTTCTCGGTCTTCCTGGGTGAAAACTTCTGCCTCGAAGCCGATCATTTCCGGAGAACATGGGCATATGTACAGATTGTCTAGTTCTGTGGGCAGGACGTAATCCATCAAGTTGAGGCCATTCATGAGTGGGGGATAAACACCCTTTCCGCTTTCTTTGATTTTTCCCAATCCCGCCGTTGCCATTCCCTGAGGGTCGAAATCTAAGATCAAAACACGCTTATGATAATAGGCGAGGGATGCAGAGAGGTTGATCGTAGTGGTTGTCTTCCCGACACCTCCCTTTTGGTTGGCAACAGCGATGATCGTGTTCATCTTAATCCAATGTTCCACGTGGAACATTTAGTTTTCATAATAAAAACTGGAATCTTTTTCAAATCCAGCATTCAGGATACAGAATTCAGGATTGAATATCAAGCGTGATCATTCCCGCCCCTTTGGATTTGCCGTGCTCACACAGTCCTCGGGGTCGATTCCATCGACTACTCTCGAAAAACAATTCGTGAAGGCTAAATCTTCCCTTATGTCGCTCAACGCATCACCTCTGATTCTATATAAAACAAATGATAGCTTCAGATACTGATTACTATGATGGACCTTTCATCCGAGACATCACAGTCCTTACGGAAATGGAGATATTACCGGTGGGAGGTTATGCCTCTTTTTTAGTGGAGGCTCTGTTTTTGGTCTTCTGTTGTCCTTTCCTCTGTTGAAGCTTTATGGTGATATGGAGGTTCGTGATGGCTGCTGGAGTCAGACTTGGGATTTTTTTTGCCTCTCCGATTGTCTGTGGGCGGTATTCGTCGAGTTTCTCCCTGGCTTCTCTTGAAAGGCCGGGGACTCGGTGAAAATCCATCTGTGCAGGGATTTTTTCCCTGTCGATCTTGAGGATGCGGGCAATATCTTTGGCCTGCTTGATCAAGTATCCTTCATACTTGACTAGGGATTCGATATGGCGGATGTCCTCCACGGTCAGCCCTTCATCCGACGGGAGATGCTTTCTGACGTGTTCGAAGGTCATTTCTGGCTTTTTGAGCATGTCTTTCAACCGGACCGTTTTTTTTGCCTCTGTTGGCACCGTCTTCGATTCCAGAATCATGAGGACCCTCCGGATCCTGTCCTTCTTCTCCTCGAAGGCATGGAAGGTAAAGTCGTCGATCAATCCGAGCTCTCTTCCATAGGGCATCAACCGAGTGTCCGCATTGTCGATCCTCAGTTGTAGCCGGTATTCAGCACGCGATGTGAAGAGGCGATAGGGCTCGTCAACACCCTTGGAGATGAGGTCATCGATCAAAACTGCAATATAGGCCTCATCCCTGCGAAGTAAGAACGGAGATTGGTCTTTGACCTTCAAGGCTGCGTTGATCCCTGCCATCAATCCCTGGGCTGCGGCTTCCTCATAGCCCGAAGTCCCGTTGATCTGACCGGCCAGGTACAGGTTTTTAATGGAACGAGTCTCCAGAGTGGGGTGCAGTTGGGTGGGGAAAATGGCATCGTATTCGATGCCATATGCGGGCCTGAGTATTTCTGCCTCAGAGAGACCGCGTATGCTCTTGAGGATATCCCGCTGGACCTCGAGAGGAAGGCTCGAGGATAGGCCGTTGACGTAGACTTCGACTGTGTCCATTCCCTCGAGTTCGAGGAAGAAATGGTGGCGTTTGTGATGGGGGAATTTGACGACCTTGTCTTCGATCGAAGGGCAGTAGCGCGGCCCGATTCCGGTGATCTTTCCACTGTAGAGGGGAGATTTGTCAAGATTTCGATTGATGATGGCATGGGTATTTTCGTTTGTGTAGCCGATATAGCAGGAAATTTTGTTTTGAAGCTCTTTATGGGTCCTAAAAGAAAAGGGAACGGGCTCCTCGTCTCCGGCCTGAGCCTTGAACTGCCCCCAGTCGATACTGTCTTTGTGGAGCCGCATCGGTGTCCCTGTTTTAAGCCGGAATCTCTTGAGGCCCAGTGCCTTGAGGCCTTCACTCAGCTCATGGGAGGCAGGTTCATCAGCCCTCCCTGCTGAATAGTGATGAAATCCGATGTGGATTTTTCCGTTGAGGAATGTTCCCGGGGTCACGATCACTGCTTGGGCTGGAATGGCGTTGCCGTCCATGGTTTTGATGCCACAGGCAGAGCTGTTTTCGGTGAGAATATCCGTGACGATTCCCTCGAAAAGAGTGAGGTTTGGAGTTTTTTCCAACCAGTGCCTCATGGTCGATCTGTAGAGAGCCTTGTCCGATTGGGCTCTGGGAGCCTGAACGGCCCCTCCCCGGCTTCTGTTCAACAACCGGAAATGGATTCCCGTTTCATCAGCCAGGAGCCCCATGATCCCGCCAAGAGCGTCTATTTCCCTGACTAGATGCCCCTTGGCCAATCCTCCGACGGCCGGATTACAGGACATCTGGGCGATGTTTTCGAGGTTGATGGTCACAAGACAGGTTTTAAGTCCCATGAGGCTTGTAACACGGGCCGCTTCACAGCCGGCATGTCCTGCGCCAACGACAACAACGTCAAAGGCCTTGGTTCCCATCTTTGTCGTCCCTATTTCCCCACGCAAAACCGGCTGAAGATATCAGTCAAAACATCGTCCGTATGAATATCCCCGACAAGCTCACTCAAAGCGGGGAGAGACCGTCGGATTTCCTCCGCGAATATCTCTTCAGAGTAGCCCTTTTTGATGAGTTTCAGGGCCTTATGGAGGGCATCCCGCGCATCCTGGAGCAGCAGTTTTTGGCGGAGATGGAGAATGACATTTTCATTTCTCTTCTGGTCAGGAATAAAACGATCGGCGATAGTTTTTTTGAGATCCTTCAGGTTTGTACGTTTCAATGCCGAGATCTCGAGAACCGGGAGTTGAGTCGCTAAGGCCTTGATCGCTTGGAGGTCCATTTCTTGTGGAAGGTCGATTTTATTCAAAAGAAGAATCGTATTCTGTTTTTGGAATTTTTTTACGAGAGAGATGTCGTCAGCCGTTTCTTTTTGGGAGGCGTCCAGTACGAGGAGTATGCCGTCGGCCTCCTGTGCCAAACGTTGACCCCTGCGGATTCCCGCTTTTTCAATGTGGCCGGTCGCTTTTCCCCATCCCGCCATATCGACCAGAGAGAAAATGGAGTCCTGGATCTTGATCTGCTCGCTGAGATAATCCCGAGTTGTTCCTGGGTAAGGAGTGACAATAGCGCGGTCTCTATCCAGGAGTGCGTTGAACAGAGTGGATTTTCCGACGTTGGTCCTGCCTGTGATCGCTAGGATCATCCCTTCAGAGAGAGTTTTTCCAAAATCGTAGCTCTTGACCAGTTTGTCAACGGCTGAGATGACGTTGGCCAACGTTTTTTGGATGTGTGACAAAGATATCTTGAGGCCATCATCTGGGAATTCGATGGTGGCCTCGATCTGGGACAGAAGATGAATGAGCATGTTCCGGAAGATTTGGATCCTTTTCGAGAGATCCCCTTCCATCTGGCGGAGGGAGATTTTGGCTTGAGCCAGCGATGGGGCCATAATCATATCGTTGATCGCTTCGGCCTGGAGAATATCGACTCGCCCGTGAAGATAGGCGCGAAGGGTGAACTCTCCGGGCCGTGCATGTCTCGCCCCTGCTTTGATGCCCAGCCGGACGGTTTCCTCGAGGATAACTGGACTGCCGTGACAGCTGATCTCCACGATATCTTCCCGAGTGTATGTGTTCGGAGCAGGGAAAAATGTGATGTACGCGGTGTCGTACCGATCTTTTTGATTTCTGTTAAACAAATATCCCAACAGGGGTTTCCAGGGGAGGATCTCTGCAGACACTCTTTTTGGCGTAAAGATCTTTTTAGCGATCGTAAGGGCACGATCGCCACTCAAACGAACAATTCCCAAGCCGCCGTAGCCTGGGGCTGTGGACACTGCAATGATCGTATCTTCGAGCATAGCCTGTATATGATAAACCGTAAATCCAAAACTGTAAACTATCTCCCTTTGTAAATGGGGATGTCCTAAAGTCGAATAAAGAACTAAGCTCGTCAAAATAGTGAGGATCTGGTTCTATCTTTAGCGGAGATCAGTCATTGACAGGGATGATTTTCATGCGTTTTAAGAATCCATCCCCGATGCTCTCACTTGTGATCCCCTGGATCTGGTTCACGGCTACATGAATGATGCGTCTTTCATAGGGATTCATGTAGTCCAGGATCTCCTTTTCTCCTGTTTCCTGAACCCTATGGGCAACATGTTGTGCATGGTCCTTCAGTTCCTGTTCTTTTTTCTGGCGGAAAAAATCACAATCTGTCTGAACTTTCCTTGGAGAGACCTTGTTGAGGAGATGTTGGAATGCGAGAAGAAGAGCGCCGTCTTTACGGAGGAGGAGATGTCGGTCTGGCCCTTCGAAGATGATGTAGAGCATATCCCTTTTTTTCTTTGTGTGGTAGGTGAGGTTCAAAGGGAGAATTTCCAGGATCTGCTCCAAAAACTCGATTGCTGCATTCTCGCCTTGCGCCCTTTTCGGCCATGCGCGGATCACGATCTCTTTGCATTTGATCCCGAAGAGCTTAGTCTTTTCGGCAACGATCTCGTAGGTGATTTGATCTCGGGTCAATTTCATTTCATGTTCCGCGAGACTGATGACATCTTCGAGATTTCTGCCCTTGAACTCTTGTTCTTGAGGGTTGCTATTGTTTTGACTGTTATTATTTTCGTTTTTTTCCATGGGAGCCTCTCTTTTTCTTCTTCATGATCCGGTTCATGATGTACTGCTGGCCGATCTGGAGAATGTTGTTTGTCAACCAGTAGAGCACAAGTCCGCTCTGGAAATTCATGAAAAATATGGTCATGATGACAGGCATGATGAGCATCATCCGCTGTTGCGTGGGATCAGCGGATGTCGGCGTCATCTTTTGGCTGATATATTGAGTGATTCCCATCAAGATGGGCGTCACATATAAGGGGTCTTTGACGGAAAGGTCGTTGATCCAGAGCATAAAGGGGCTGTGCCGGAACTCGATGGAGACCACCAACAATCGGAAAAATCCCCAGAAAATGGGCATCTGGATGAGCATGGGAAGGCAGCCCCCTGCCGGGTTGACCCCATGTTCTTTGTACAGCGCCATGGTTTCTTCGTTCATCTTCCGTCGCTGACCGATGTCCTGTTTGGCTTTTTTATACTTGGCTTTCAGGGCTTTGATCTTTGGCTGCAACTCCTGCATCTTGGCCATGGACTTTGTGCTGCTGTATGTGAGCGGGAAAAATATGATCTTTATGATGATGGTGAGAATTATGATGCTGAATCCCCAGTTGGGCACGGCGTTGTGAATGGCTTTGATCGCTTGATAGAGAATTTCGGCGATCATTCCGAAGAATCCATATTTGATGATCTTTGTCGAGTTGTGGCCGAATTTCTCCAGATCGTAGTGTTGCTTCGGGCCGATGTAAGCTTCTTGAACTGAGTTCACAGAAAGAAAGAAATAGGATTTTTCCCCGATATCTTCTTTGAAAAACATGGCTTGAGATTCTTGGGGAGAAGTGGCATAAAGGGCAGTAAAATATTGATCTTCGTACCCAGCCCACTTTATAAAATACTCTTTTGGGAAAACACTTTGTTCCGGTTTATACTTTCTCTCATCGATATGAACGAACTTTTCCCCATAGTGGACGGCGATTCCGCTCGATCCTCCAAAGCGTTTCTTTTGCTCTTCCAGGGTAGGATTACCTAGGCTTGGCCCCCAGAGCACATCGGGCTCGATTTTCTGCCCGTTTTTCCAGACATTGATCTGGATACCAAACCCGTATAGGCCGTCTTGAAAGGTCATGATCTTTTCGACACGGGTGCCCTGATCATCGGCATACTCAAATCGCAGCATTCCCGATTGTCCGTTGGTCAGTTCCAGTGTGTGGGAGGATGAATTGTAAAGTGCGCTGTTGATCGTGCGGTCAAAACCAGGATCATCAGACCTTAAGAAAAAGGGATAAGCCTCGATCTCCTCAGAGCGGGCTGAAACAAGTTCCAGGTCTTCGCCGTCGTTGTCCTTATATTCTTTCAACTGCCAGCTTTTCAGCACCCCTCCTTTATTGCTCCAGACTCCACGATACAGGGATGTGTTGACGAAAATTTGGTCTTCTTGTTCGCCAGAGACAGATTGGAACTCCACTGCTTCTGCAGGATCTTGAGGGGCTTGGGTTTGAGGCGCCTTTTCCGTCGGAGGAGGCAACGCTGGTTTTTCTTTGACCTCTGTGACCATTTCTGGGCTCGGTACAGGGGGTGGTTGTTTTTTGACGAACAAAGCTTGGTAGAGGAAGAGCACCAAGAATGAAAGCACGATTGCGAGTAAGAGTCTTTTTTCCATTAAAATATCCTTCAGGGAACAGGATCCACTCCCCCAGGATGAAGCGGGTGACATTTGAGCAGTCTTTTAGTCCCCAAATACAGGCCCTTGAATAGGCCGTGTTTATCGATGGCCTCGTGTGTATAATCGGAACAAGAAGGGAAAAAACGGCAGTGCTGGCCGAATAGAGGAG
>JBATYS010000035.1:0-3179 GCA_049674205.1 Candidatus Aminicenantaceae bacterium | reverse complement strand
CCTCCTATGTCAAATTTGATGCCAACGATCCGCGTGTGGCTCCGCAGGGTTACATCGTCCGGACCAATTACGCGTACACATCACCCATAAAATATGGAGGCGGTGGGTACATCCGGTTCGAGCGGATATCGCAGCTTTTCCAAACAGCTTCAGCAGAAGAGCGGTTGAATATCCCCTTTATCCTTCAAGAGGCCGCAAGAGACCTCGTCAACGAAAAACTTCACTCTTATCCCCTGTCCGATCCAAAAGCATTCGACCCCGCAACCCCTTTCTACATCAACACCTCGGACACCATCAACCGTAATTCAACCGTTTCTGTCACTCTGTTTCACGGAGCCCCAAGCCCTGAGAAAGCCTATCTCTCGACCATGTGGGTGCTATTGGGACAGGCTGTCTGCACTGCTGCTATCCCCCTGTGGGCCCATGCTGAGGGCGTTCCAGAGGTGGCCGGGGGTGAGGGCACAGCGCCCCTCAATGACCTGGCTATTGCTTTGGCAGATTACCTCTATCCGGATGAACGCGGACACATGCAACAGTACCTCAACGTCACGCGACTGCTCACCTATGGCAAGAATGGAGTGCTCGATCGCATTATTCCCATTGAAAACACAGTCCTTGAAAAAACGGAAAAAAAGCTCTCAGAATGGGATAATCAAAAGCCCAAAAAAGAAGAAATGTATGTTTTCCAGAAGAAGATGGCTGATTGGGTTTACCAATCACTACGCGAAGCCTTCCCTGATATCCAACCGAAAGAACGATGATATCAAAGTGAAGTGCGGTTGAGATACCAAAGGAAGAAGTTTAGCACTGCAGCAAAGCTCACCCACAATAAATAGGGGACAAGCAAAAGCCCGGCTAGCCTTGAGATCTTCTTGAATTTCAATAGCATCATCAATATCAAACACCACAAGATTACGATGTCTATGAAGGCTGGGAAGGGCATTTTTAGCCCAAAAAAGAGCAAAGACCACAACGTGTTCAGCGCGAGCTGCAGTCCGAAGACAATAAGAGCGATTTTAACGCCTTCTGTTTGAAGTCCCCGTCTCCACACGAGAAAGAATGCCACCCCCAAAAGAGCATAAAGAGTGATCCAGACAGGAGAAAAGAGCCAATTCGGTGGATTAAAAGCGGGCTTTGTCAACGCGGCATACCACGTACCCACGGATGAAGCTGTGAATAATCCACCAATTGCACCAGCGAGCTGACACACGAGAATCGAAACAACGAGCTTTAAAGCATCTCCCTTTTTCATGGTGACATCTCCAATATTATTGCTTTTCAAAGAGGATGTTTTGCACGCGGCCAGCGTTCACTTTGAATCCAATGATGTCCTTTTCCTCGTTCCGGATGAAAATCAATTTCCATCGTTCGACCTGAAAGCTGTCCATAAATGTGGGCTTTAGCGCAGCTTTAGGATAACTCTTATAAGGATTCTCATGCCGCATGTAAAGCTTTCCTTTTTTAAGTCGCAAAATATAGGCTGTACCAAGCTCTTCACTGTAATACTTGCCGATATAAACCTCGAGTTCTTCGGGAGTCGGCTCGGTAACCTTAATGGGCTCATACATCCCTTGCTTTTTTCCCTCTGTCCAGGCATGGACGACATATGTTTGAGTTTCCTCGTTTTTTTCGAATTCGATCTCGAGACGAATGGGGAACTCCTCTGCAACAAAACGGGTTGGGCTGATAGGTGAGATCATAAACCGGGTGATGGGAGCCCGCACCTGAAGTTGGTCTTTCACTAAAACAACAGTCCAGAGGACATCTCTCTCTCTGTCATAGTAGTTCCCGGTTTTGTTCTTAAGTTCTGATTCGGTGAGCTTTATAATTTTGGATTTATCAGGCGCAGTTTTTTCCTTGTCTCCGCTTTCCTCTTTGAACAAGTCCGCCAGATAGATGTCCGCAACCCTTTTTACCATCACGCTGGGATTAAAAGTACTCAGATTCGCCAAGCAGATAACGGAAAACCTTTGATCGGGAAAACGGAGCATATCTGCACGGAAGCCTACAAAAGCACCTCCGTGGCTCACTATCCTCAATCCTTTGTGTTCCCCGATTCCGAGTCCGAATGCATAATCCAGTTTTTTTCCACTATTTAAAACTCCGGGCGTTTGAATTTTTTCGATCAACGCCTGTCCACTTTTTCCTAACCTGTTGTCATAGAAGTTCAAATCCCAGAAAAAAAGGTCCTCCACAGATGTGAACACTCCTCCGTCCCCGGTCATGGGCAGAGTGGTCATCGAAATCACAAAACCTCCACCCTTCTGCGGCGCATATCCCGAGGCTCTGTTTTTAACGATCTTCGTGTGATCATCGTGAAAATGGGTGTTCGTCATGCCTAGCGGTTGGAATATTTTTTCCTCCGCATACTCCCGGAGGGATTTCCCGGAGGCCTTTTTTATGATCTGCGACAGCAAAAAATACCCGGAATTGCTGTAAAGGTGTTCCTCCCCCGGCCTAAAATTGAGCTCTTTCTGACGGGCTAGAAGGTCGACAACCTCAGCATCGGAGAAATAGTCATCGTCCCGCATCCCGGCGATCTCGGCGAGCGTCAGATAATCACGGATGCCGCTTGTGTGGTGGATGAGATGCCGGATAGTGACATTCTCTGCATAGTTTGGCATCTGAGGAAAAAATTTTCTTAGGCTATCATCCAGGGATAATTTCCCCTCTTCCTCTAGTAAAACCATACACATTGCCGCAAATTGTTTGGATGTCGAACCGATCCGGAAGATTGATTTTGAGGTGATGGGGATGTTGTACTCCAGGTTGGCCATCCCGTACCCGCGTGCATAGATCAACTTCCCGTCTTGGATGATCCCCAACGCACATCCCGGCGAGTCCGGTTTATCCCATGATACAAATAATTGATCGACTTTCTCTGTGAGAGAGTCCGTCTGTGCATAACTCAAAGGCTCCCAGAACAACAAAAAAACTAAGACACATCCAACGGCAAAAAACCATTTTTTACTGGACGTTCTCAACACAAGTACTTCTCCCTGTAATTAAAATAACTGTGACAATCTCAACAATGGACAGAAACATACACCACTGAAAATCGGCTATTCTTTTTTAGGGGATGGTTCTGCGGGCAAAAGGCCGACTTTCTTCCGGATCTCGCGGTCCAATTCTTCAGCGAGTTCCACTTTCTCTTTGAGGAGTTTTTTAACGTTTTCCCT
>JBATYS010000034.1:0-1894 GCA_049674205.1 Candidatus Aminicenantaceae bacterium | reverse complement strand
GTTTATTCTTTTGGGCTTTTTGCCCCAAGGAATGATAGAATTGTTTGAATGATTTTATCCGTACCCTGTAAGAGAACATCCGCAGTAGGCCTTCCGATCCGATGCTCGATCTCCTGACAGGTCGAGGCGATCAAGTCCCTGGAAAGGTTCTCGTGGTTGATCGTGACGGCGACCACAGGTTTTTCTGAAATGAGCTCTACAGCTTTGATCTGGATATCCAGTGGCTGGATCGGGTATCCGGGAAATCCATCGTAATCTTTACGGGCCGGAGCATGCTGCAGTATGATCACATCCGGACGACCCGCTGCCAATATTTCAAAGCCACCTGGGTAGGCGGGATTCATTAAACTTCCCTGTCCTTCGATAATGATCACGTCGGGACGGCACTCATTCCAGGCGGACCACACAGCATGTTCGATCTCCCCAGAGACGAAATCATTGATCAGAGAATCCATGATGATGCCATAGCTCACTCCCTGCATCCAGGCCGTCTGACCTGTCCCTATGATCTCTGTCCGGTTACCGGCCGCGTTCAGAGCCTCGGTCAAGACCCAGGCAGTTGTGCGTTTGCCCACAGCGGAATCTGTACCGAGGACAGCCACTTTTAAGCTGTCGACCTGTTCTATCTTTCCGCTGAAAAAATGTAAAGTGCTGAGCGGTGGCGGTTTTCTGACATCGCGAATGCGAACGTTATGTTCTTGAGCATACCGGTTCATCTCCTCATCCTCCGATAGAAAATCATGGAGGCCAGAGTCGATATTCAGCCCTGATTGGATGGCTTCGATGACCGATGTGCGGTGTTCCGGGCTCAATCGACCTCCGTCAGGAGCCAATCCGATCACAAAATGGGTTGCATGCAACCCGGTTGTCTGTGTGCTGTCCAGCGCTGCAGAGAGGTCTGGAAATATGGAGATCCCATTGGGTCTGCCGTCCAGGATCTCTCCTGAGTCGTTGAATGCACACATCGAGTCAATGACCGAAAGAACACTGTAGCGTTTCGTTCGGCGGACCAGACCGTGGGTGGTCTTGCCATTTGGAGTTCCGAAAGCTCCCTCACAGAAGATGATCGCGTTTCCTTCTGGAAAATCTGCCATCACTTCCTCCCTGTCAGGATAGCCACAAAGCGGTCATTTCCGAGGTTCTCTTTTGTGTGCAGGTCAAGCAGGGCGATCAGGCCCGCGGTGGAGGCAGGGAGTATGTTCAAACCCTCCCTTTCACGGATGAGACGCGAGAAATTCATCATGTTTTTATCGCTGGCGTAGGAGGCCCATCCCCGTGAGAGGCGAATGCTTTCGAGCGCATGGTCCCCGTCCAAAGACTGCCAGTTGATCAAGGGTTCATTGACTGATGTTTCGCGGATTTGTTCGGGTTTAAGGTCCGCACACTCGGGCATCTTTTTCAAGAAGGCAGAGATGATCGGATTTTTCCCGAACGATGACCCGGCGATCATACGGGGCATCTTGGATGTTTTTCCACGTCGATACAAGCTGACAAAACCCTTGTAGATGCCCGCAAGAGTTGTCCCGTTCGAGACAGGAACAGCCACGAAGCTGGGGGCGTCTCTGAGTTCGTCGTAGATTTCGTACGCGATTTCTCCATAAGCCCTCAGCTGCAAGATTGTATTGGCTCCCCCAGGGTTTGCGTCATAGACTTCATTGGATTCGGCATATTCCCGTGATAGTATGACCGATTTTTCATAATCTCCTTCATTACGAATGATCTCCGCGCCGTAATCACTCATTTCTTGAGCTCTTTTTGTGTGATAAGTTTCTGGAATATGGATAATGCAGCGAAGTCCCGCAAGGCAGGAGGCAAACGCCATAGCCACACCGTAATTGCCACAAGTGGCCAGCGTGATGGCGTCGAAGCCCCGCCTGACAGCATCACGAACTTG
>JBATYS010000033.1:0-6167 GCA_049674205.1 Candidatus Aminicenantaceae bacterium | reverse complement strand
AAAGAATTCTGACACCCTTATCAAAAGATTTTATTTATCCTAATGTCAGAATTCTTTTACCCTTCGGGCGAACTGACCTTCCAACAGCGGCTTCGTTGTAGCCCATTCGCGGTAGTTCACTACAGCTTCATGGGCCACTTCCTCGCCGCTGCAGCAATCTCAACTCGTGAATAATCTAGGTTAGACTTTATCTTATTCGTTTGAAACGACAATCCCAAATTCCTTGGCATTTTGGACTAGATATTCTTTATACATGATTGGAATGTAAATTACAAATATTTGATGTAGGGATCATTTCCCAAACGGTCCTTTCGAAAAAGGTGACAGTCCCCTTTTTTGGTTACCCCTGGAAAAAGGTGACAGTCCCCTATTTTTGACGAGAGTACCTCACCTCTCAAGGTGAGAGAATGCGGTTGAATATCCCCCTTGGAATCGTCCTAAAAGGCGATTGTCCTCGAAATTCATCTCTGACAACATATTATCGCGATGAGAAAATTTAGAGGAATCCCTGTATTGACAGGTTTTTTCAATAGGTGTAACATGTTTTGCGCCTCGAAGGAGAACCAAAAATGGTGAAAGACAACAACTTCATCAAAGAGTCATCTTCCATAATCGCGGAAATCGAGGCTCAGCTCCAGGATGTCTTGGCCAAGAAAAAGGAGCTGGTTGAACAGGAGCTGGAAGAGAAGATCAAAGCCGAACAGGAAGATGCCCAGAAGAGAATCAGTGAGATCGAAAGCGAGCTCCAGGGAAACAAGGAAGCTCTAGAGAATTACAAGAATGTTCTCACGCAGTTTGAAAACGATAAGGAGGGAGTCAAAGAAGAGATTAAGGTCCATCTGGACAAAGCCATACAATTGCAGACCGACATCGAAAAGTTGACCGGCCTGACCCTCCAAGAGCTGAAGACCGTGAGCGAACTGACAAAGAAGCTCGAAGTGATCAACCATGAGGCTTCGACCAAGGTGAATGCCCTGAAGACCGAGCTCGAAGAGAAGTATGGAATCGTCGCACAAGTCCCCGAGAGCAATGGTCATGACGAAGTGGACTTCGACCTTGAGAACGAACTCGCAAAGCTGCAGAAGATCAAAGAGCTGTTGGGATCTACCGATTTTATGACGAAGAGCGTTGATGAAGATGTGGCAGTGGAAGGGGAGGAAGAAGAGTCGGTAGAGGCAGCGGACGAAGAAGAGGATCTGACTGAGGAAGATGATGAAGAAATGAAGGAAGAGCCGGCAGAAGAAAATGAAACGACGGCCGAAGTCCCCGCGGCCGATGAGGAAGAAGTTCCTGAAAAAGCTGAAGCCGGAGATGCCGGCGCCAATGCTACAGCAGAGCCCAAAGCCAACGAATCTTTTAAAAGCGCTTTTGAGGCGCTTGACACCTACCGGAAATCCGAAACAGTCGACGGCAATGGCTATATGGTCTACTACGAGAACGAGGGAAAGATCGTCCTCGACGGCGAGAGTTTCGTCGCCTACCTCAACAACAATCTCGAGGAGGTGAAGAAGCTGTACAATAAACTCCAGGAGACAGAATCACCCAAAGATCAGTTTTTCACCAAACAGGAGATCCTCAAAAAGCAGGATGTCCTGCGGAAGTACATGCTGAGTTTCATCGGAAAGGGTGAGCTGGAGGTGAGCAATCTGCCCCAATTTACGGAAGACATCCTGAATATGGACGTCCTTAAAAATATCCTGGAAAAAGTGAGCATGGAGAACTGGAGTAATCACGATGACTTTACTTCGTTCGATACGCTGACGAATGACTTAAAGGAAAGCTTCTACGCAAAGATCACTCCGCCCGAAGAATACCTGGAATCGATCAGGGACGAATTAGAGTTCGCATAAAGTTCACATAGAGTCTTCTGAAGACGTTTGAGATCCACTTAGTGGGAGGATTCGGATTTTCTGTTCTCGATAGAACCAAAATACTCATCCAGGATCTGCCTGTCTGTGAGAGACAGGTCTCCGAACTTTAATCCCGAATGATATAAAGGCAAGCTGCCCATTTCTTTCTCTGAGTAAACCACATGACCACGGCATTGGCAGGCCTTGTTTCCGAGCAAAAGGATCAGGTCGTACGTCTGGAACTTGGTGAGTTCATTGATCGTTCCGATCTTTATTCCACCCAAACTCAAGTTGATCGTCTTGGTGACATTGGGAGGACCATCCTTCTGGTAGATCAAGATCGTTGAGGTGTGGTGCCTTTTGAATCGCCGCTTTTCCTGCTGGTGGATGCCTTTGTAGGGCATGATGACGTCTAGGCCATCTTTTTCATCCATACGTTTTTTGTAGAAAATGCAGATCCTGTTTTTGTCATTGGGGGCTTCCTGGATCTGTTCCTGTCCTTCCCCCTGCTCGAGAACATTTTTTCCCTTTGCTTCGGCCATGGCCATGTCGGCTTCGGTGGCGATCTCCTTGATGTCGTCCCTGGAGATGATATCTGGAGATTCAAATCTGTCTTTTGTGAAATTTGTGATGCCATAGCTCATGGTGAGATTTTTCCGCGGTTGGAACTCCTGGAAATCGAAGTAATGGTCTTCCACATTCTTTCTGATTCTTTCGGTGAAGGTGAGTGCCTCTTCACGAGAGCTTATGTTTGTGAGGAAGAAAAGAAACTCCTCGCCGCCATAACGGCACAACAGGTCTTCCTCGCGGATGGACGTTTTGAGAACATATGCCAAATCGCGGAGAAGGATATTGCCGGTCTCATGGCCGTTCCGGTCGTTGTAATTTTTAAACCAGTCCACATCTCCCATGACCAGTGCGAATGAGGAATCTTCTTTGTACCGGTTACTTTTTTCTTGGAGTTTTTGGATCACCTTATCGTAAAAGGGTTCGGGCCGGAGAAGGCCGGTTAGTGCATCGAACTGGATGAGGTTGAGTTTTGTGATCGCGATGGAGATATGTTCGGAGAGTTTGCGGAGGATGTTCTCGTCCTCGGTTGTGAAGACTCTGGCGTTGGCGTTTCCCTTTCCGGATTTGTTGTAGACCTCGAGGACGCCGATGACTTGGGTGTCGTGCATGATCGGCAGGCTGAGGATGCTTTTGAGCGGCGCTTGGAGCCGTTCCTTGTATCTTTGGGAGAATCGTTTATCGAAATCCAGCTCGATCGTGTTGATCTCTTTCCGTTTGAGGGCTGTGTGGGCCGCATAATCTTGCGCATCGATGAGGACGGTGTGTTGGGATGTCTCCGGGTGGGTGAGGATATGGCTGTCCCAGACGAGAGGTTTGAGATATTCGCCGAGAGTTTCGTTGACATCGATGAGGTACATGGAGATGCTCTGGGCTTTGACAAGCTCTTTGATGTCGTCCGCTACATCGAGAACGTTTGTGATGTCGTTGGCGATGTAGAGTTTTTTGATGATCACGTCGAATTTCTTTTTTTCTTTCTTGAACCAGTTGTATTTGGCTTCGATGACGATGCGCTTTTCAAGTTCGGAGACGATGCTTTCGTTGACGAAGGACTTGATCTCTTTGATCTTGGTAAAGGCTTCTGTCATCTCGATCTGGTTGATCTCGGCACAGTCGCGGAGAGTTCTGACCTCGATTTTCAGGATGGAGTGTTCGATGGCGGTGTTGAGTGCGCGGAAGAAATCCGAGTAGTCTTTTTTGTAGATGGGAGAGACCACATAGTCGGTGTATCGCGTGGGGGGCCATTGTTTTGCGAGCTCTTCGAGTTGGATCTCCGATTCGCCCGTGATGAGCAGGGAGGTTGTGGCTTTGAAGAGGCCCTTGAGTAATGAATAGTGGGCGAGCGCTTGATCGGCGATGATGACGTTAAAGTCCATCGCTTCGAGGAGGGTGATGGCTTTTACGATGTCGTGGGCGGTGTGGATACTTCCTGCGGTGCAAGCGAGGTCGCCCAATAATTCTATGTCTTTACGGTTTTTGTTCAGGATGAGGATATTGATCCTGTGAGGAGATTCTTGATTTTTTTTGTCTTTAGTAGGAATACTTTTGTTTTGCAAGACCTCAAACCTCAGCTTCAAACCCTCTTGGCTATCTAAATAAATGGGGGAACCATTTCTAGCTTAGCCCCATATCATTATATAATTTTTTTACCCCCTAAAGTCAATCAATTTTTCAAAAAATAGGGGACTGTCACCATTTTCCAGGGGTGAAAAAAAAGGGGGACTGTCACCTATTTTTCTTCGGCGAATAATAATGACTTCTCCCACAAAACTAAAGACGATTTTTGTTGAGATTTTTCTCATTATATCGGTCCGTTTGGGAAACTGACCCTACATTGGTCCGCTCGGGGAGCTGACCCTACAAAACAATGCGGTCAGTTAGGGGAACTGACCCTATATCTTTACGTTTAGTGTGTGGGTGTGGTATAAAAAGCAGGATGGTGAGAGTAAGGTTTGCGCCGAGTCCGACGGGACATTTACACATTGGGGCGGCCCGGACGGCCATTTTCAACTGGCTCTATGCCCGCAACAACGAGGGGAAATTTATCCTGCGGATCGAAGACACGGACGTTGCCCGCTCGTCCGGAGAGATGAGCGAAGGCATCCTCGTTTCTTTGGCTTGGCTGGGTATGGACTGGGATGAAGGCCCCATCTATCAATCCAGGCGGTTAGACCTCTACAGGGAAAAGGCGGAGGAGCTAGTGGAGAAGGGCCATGCCTATCACTGTTTCTGCTCGCCCGAAGAGATTGAGATACGCAAAAAAGAGGGCCTGGCCGTGGGGAAATTCTGGGAGTACGATAGGCGTTGTTTAAATCTTTCTTCTGAGGGAAGATCACAATTTGTCGCTGATGGAAGGACGGGCGCCATCCGATTTTTGGTTCCTGAATCAGAGATCCATTACAAAGACCTTCTCCATGGGCAAATATCTGTGAAGAGCTCGACCATCGAGGATTTTGTTCTTCTGAGGAGTGATGGCCTTCCTACCTATCATCTCTCTGTGGTGGTTGATGATATCGACATGGGGATCACACATGTTATCCGGGGGGATGATCACATTTCCAATACGCCCAAGCAGATTCTACTCTACAGGGCGTTTGGGGAGCAGCCACCCAAGTTTGGCCATCAATCGCTCATATTGGGGCAGGATAAAAAAAAGCTCAGCAAGAGGCATGGTGTGACATCGATCCTCCAGTTTAGAGATGAGGGTTATCTGCCCCTTGCGCTCTTTAATTTTTTGGCGCAGATGAGCTGGACCCCTAAGGAAGGAGAGAGAGTCTACTCCATGGAGGAGATGATCGAAAAGTTTTCTTTGGATAAACGCAGCCGTGGGAATCCTGTGTTCGACAAGGATAAGCTCGATTGGCTTAACGGTCAGGTGATCAATCAGATGGGAGCTGAGGAGCTTGTGGCCTATGTGAGAGATGAATTGGCAAAGTTCAAGCTGTGGAGGGATGACTTGGATGTGGAGCGAAAGGTCTGGTTCCACAAACTCCTCGAACTTATTAAGGAGAGGAGGCGGACGAAAAAAGAGTTTGTCTACAGCTTGAGGCCCTTTCTGTCTGATGAATTTCCATTTGAGGTGGAGGGGATCGAAAAGTATCTTTTGGATGAGAGGCTTCCTGAGTTATTGGCGGAATTGGAAGAGGATTTTCAGGGATTGTCGGATTTCTCGGCAGAAGACATCGAGAGAGTCCTGCGGGAGCGAGCAGAGAAGGCAGGTGTCAAAGCCGCCTATTTTATCCATGCCCTGAGGATGCTTGTCTTGGGGATGAAGGTCAGCCCCGGGATTTTCGAGGTTTTGGAGCTTGTTGGCAGGGAGAAGACGCTGCAGCGCATGCGGCACCTGGGGATTGTTAAAAATTATGTGAGAAGTAGTGGACAGTAACCAATTATAGGATTTGTTTCCATATGGAGTGTATTGAAACGACAAAAAAGGTGAAAAAAGGTGAAAAATAGGGGACTGGCACCAATTTTATTCACCCCTGGAAATAGGTGACAGTCCCCAATTTTTGGAGGAGGATACCATGGCATATAAGGAAATAAGGGCGCCGAGGGGCACTGAATTAAACTGCAAGGGATGGTCGCAGGAGGGGGCTCTACGCATGCTGATGAATAGCCTGGACCCGGATGTGGCCGAACTTCCGGAAAAACTCATCGTCTACGGCGGAACAGGAAAAGCCGCCAGAAGCTGGGAGTGTTATGAGGCCATTGTGGAAAGCCTGCTAAACCTCAGGAATGATGAGACTCTCC
>JBATYS010000032.1:0-9971 GCA_049674205.1 Candidatus Aminicenantaceae bacterium | reverse complement strand
GATTTTCAAAGGAAAATCACATGAGGAAATCGTAAAACTAGCCCAAGAATGGATTTCGAAGACGATGATTCTTGTGGACATCCAAACACTCAAATACATGGTTCGCGGCGGAAGAGTCAGTCCGATGAAAGGATTTCTAGCGAAGATCCTGAATCTCAAACCGATCGTTTCTCTTGATTCGGATGGCAAAGCGGATGCATTCGGCAAGTCATTCAATCGAAGAGGCAATATAAAAAAAATCATGCGAACGACAAAAGATAGGACAGATAGAGAGAAACTCTGGAATTATGCGATTGTTCACGCCCAAAACCGAGAGCGGGCTGAGATGTATGCAGAACAAATAGAAGGATTAATACGCCGGAAACCTGCATACATAATGGACATATCACCTGTGATAGGCGTTCACAACGGCATCGGTGCTGTCGGAATTGCGCTTATGTTTGAATAATTTTGAAGTATTAACATGCCTCATTTTATACTTTATCCAGCTATCTGTGTTTTTCTTTATATGTCGTTTATTTTTATGCTCGCATGGATAAAAAAGGATAACTCTATCGTCGACATCGCTTGGGGAGTCGGTTTTATATTGGTCGCCATTTTGATTTTTTTTCTGGAGCCCGAATTCGTTACACGCCATATTCTCGTAACTGCGTTGATCTTCTTATGGGGAACAAGACTGGCAACACATATAGCCATCAGAAACAAAGGAAGAGGCGAAGATTATCGGTATGCGCAATGGAGAAAGGATTGGGGAAAGTGGTTTTTTATCAGAAGCTTATTCCAGATTTATATGCTTCAAGGATTACTACTTTTAATCATCGCTTATCCGGTGATGCTTATTAATTATTCTGAAGAACCGGGAATCACATTTCTCGATATCCTTGGGCTCATCATCTGGCTGTACGGATTCTTTTTTGAAGCCGTGGGAGATTATCAACTGTTAAAATTCAAAGGACAAGCAAAAAATAAGGGAAAAATTATGACTCAAGGTTTGTGGAAGTATACACGTCATCCTAATTACTTTGGAGAGACGGCTATGTGGTGGGGAATCTTCCTGATTGCTCTTTCTGTGAGAAATGGTTGGACAGCCATTATAAGTCCTCTGACAATCACATTTCTCCTGGTAAAAGTTTCTGGTATCTCGATGTTAGAAAAAAAATATGTGGGAAATAAAGAGTTCGAGGAATACGCCAAAAGGACAAGAGCATTTTTTCCCTGGTTTTCCAAGGAACGATAAATTCATTGTGAGTCCCAATAAAGAAAAGGAGAGTTCAATGAATATTGTTCGCTATTTTTTGGTTTGGCTTTTATCTTTTGCCTTCACAAGCTTGATAGACGCTATCTGGCATTTGGGAATTTTCAAAAGGGCATATTCTGAAGGGATAAAACCGCTTGCCCGCATGAGTGGGGACAAAATGGCGTTTAATGCCTTTGCTGGGATTTTGTCTCAAGTTCTGGTCGTTACGTGTATTGTATTTTTAGTTTTATTTAAAACGCAAAAGGTGAATTATTTAGAAGCAGCTTTGATTGGAGCAGCAGCTGGAATTTTGGCGATAACCGTTTATGGAGTCACATATTACGCTCTTTTTAAAGATTGGAGCTTGAAGCTTACAGTCCTTGAAGTTATCTGGGGACCGATGCTGGGTGCTTCTAGCGGAGCATTTGTTGTTTGGACAAAATCTTTATTAATATAAAAGATTTTTTTCGGTGTTTCATTCTAGAGAGGTGTATTTATGAAGATAAAAAGAAAAAATATTTATGTTGTTTTTGTTTTTTCCTTGTTATTAACATTTTCAAATGCCTATTCGCAGTGGTTTGTTGACCTGGAAACAGGATTGGCAATCAGCGGATATAATGATGTGCAAATACCTCGAGATACAGGTACAAAATTCTCCCTTTCCAGAGATTTGAAAACAGATCCAGGTTTTTTCTTCAGGTTGCGGCTGGGATATCGACTAGGTTCAAAACACACTTTATCTGTTCTTGTGGCTCCGCTAAGCCTTGATGCTTCAGGCAGCATTGACGAACCGATCAGATTTAATGAAGAAGATTTTCCTGCCAATATACCACTAACAGGAGTCTATCGCTTTAATTCTTACCGTCTGACCTATCGATATGACTTTATAAGAAAAGAAAAGTTGAGGATTGGCATCGGATTCACTGCCAAGATAAGGGATGCTGCCATCAGTGTCGAAGGAAATAACAAAAAATCAGAAAAAACAAATGTAGGTTTTGTGCCGCTCATAAACTTCCGTTTGGAATGGTTTTTTGCCAAAAATTTGAGTTTACTATTGGACGGTGATGCTGCTGCGGCATCTCAAGGACGGGCAGAAGATGTCTTGCTGGCTTTGCAACTCAATTTGAATGAAAACGTTACGCTGAAAGCTGGATATAGAATCCTTGAAGGAGGCGCCAATGTGGATGAAGTATACAATTTTGCCCTTATCCATTTAATAACCGCTGGCGTAACTTACCGATTCTGAACTCGATCCCATTGGCCTATAGGAACAAGAAGCGGATGATATGGGCAAAATAAGTGTGTTGAAATCATGAAAGTACTTTTGACAGGCGCCACTGGCTATATCGGAAGAGGGCTCAAAAAAAGACTCCTAGAGGATGAAGCTCTCCATCTTCGGCTATTCGTTAGGAACAAGAAAAAGATCCGAGATAAATTCAAAGAACGGGTGGAAATTTTCGAGGGCAGCACTTTTGATAAAGAATCACTCCGAAAAGCTCTGGAAGGCATAGATGTAGCCTATTATTTGATTCATTCTATGGGAACAAAAGGTGATTTCAAAGAACTTGATCGTTTAAGTGCGAAAAATTTCCTTAATGCCTGCATTGATTCCAATGTTCAGAGAATCATATATCTTGGCGGATTGGGAAGAAAGGATACTGCAAGCGAGCATCTTTTGAGCCGGATCGAGACAGGAGAAATCCTTAGCAGTAGGCCAGAAACCATCCAGACCATTTGGTTTAGAGCTGGAATCATCATAGGGTCAGGCAGCGCAAGTTTTGAAATTATTCGCCATCTTGTTCGCAAGCTTCCTTTAATGACAACGCCAAAATGGGTCCATACAAAAACCCAACCTATCGGTATCAGCGATGTATTGGAATATCTATTCCAAGCAAAAGATCTTGATACAAAAAAGAATGTTGTCGTAGACATTGGATCTGACCAGATGAGTCTTAAAGATATGCTCATCAGAGCCTCTAAGGGAATGGGTCTGAAAAGGTTATTGATTCCTGTTCCTTTGTTAACACCGAGACTCTCATCTTATTGGTTGATACTCATCACCCCTATTTCTTTTCGAATAGCGAAAGCATTAGTCGATGGATTAAAATCAGAGACAATCATCCAGAATGACAATGCGAAGAAGTATTTCGGCCATATTTCCCCTCTTTCATATGAAGATGCCATTAAAATTGCTCTGAGAGAAATCGAAAAATAAACAGATTATCAGGTAGAAGTCAGAGGTTCGAATCCTCTATCGCCCGCCATTTCTTTTCAATAACTTGCAGAATATGAGTGCCGCTTTCCGCCATTCTGTATCTCTTTTTAGGTGGAAAAATAGATTTTGTAGGATTAGAATAAGAATATGAAAAAATTTATTAAACCATTAGTCAGTGTAATTGTTTGTCAATTAGCAGGGGTAATTGGTTCGATTTTTACAGCAAGTTCAGTTAAAACCTGGTATGCAGCTATAAACAGGCCATCATTTACTCCGCCAAATTGGCTTTTTGGACCAGTTTGGCTTTTTTTATTCTTATTGATGGGTATTTCTTTGTTTTTGGTTTGGTCTCATCCTTCCGCAGCTCCGAAAGATAGAAAGAGGGCATTAATCATTTTTGGTGCTCAGCTTGCCTTAAATGCTTTTTGGTCTTATGCTTTTTTCGGCTTAGAATCTCCATTGTTTGGCTTTATTGTAATTGTAATTCTTTGGATTACGATATTAATGACAATAATTCGATTCCTTAAAATTTCCGAACTAGCTGGTTGGCTATTAATTCCCTATATTCTTTGGGTCAGCTTTGCCAGTGTTTTAAACTTTGTTATCCTTTTACTAAACTAATATGCGTATTTGGGACATTTCACCTAAAAATTTGTGCAGAAAACATTTAATAGCTGAACATGGAGAATTACATTCTTTATGGTCAATTATTATCAATAATAAGAGAGGATATAGCAAACATCCTGAAACCAGTCGCTGGAGAGGGAAATTAAAAGCTTTGTATGATAGACATGAAAAACTAGTAAAAGAAATGGAAAAGAGAGGATATAGGCATAATTCACCATTGAATATTCAGCAAGCTAAAGGAAAAAAGATACAAGATATTTATCTGGATAAACCATTAAAACAAAAACAGATTTTAAAAAACAAACCTTGTGATTGTTTTACTTATTCTTAACTATAATAAATTGGCAACTCAGCAAGTCATTCTCCTCGTAATTAATGTGCTCGGCGGTGTAGCAGTAATCGCCAGCTATATTTGATGAGTCGCATCTGAAAAACTTATCAGGAAACGTAATGTAAACAAAAAATGGATATTTTCTTAATCGGTGGAACAGGGTTTATCGGAAGAACTCTTACTCGGAGACTTACGGGCAATGGACACAGAGTTACGCTCTTGACAAGGGCCATAAAAAAGGGAGCTGCTCTGCCTGAAGGAGCTATTTTCTTTGAGGGCAATCCAACTCTTCCTGGCCACTGGCAGGAAGAAATAAGAAAGTATGAAGCAATTATTAACCTGGTAGGGGCCTCTATTTTCAGGCGGTGGAACAGAAAGGCAAAAAAAGAAATTTTGGAAAGCAGGATTCTCGCTACCCGCAACATAGTTGAATCGGTAGAATACAGGAGGGGGAAAGTCTCACATCTCCTCAATGCCTCTGCTGTGGGTTATTATGGTTTTCACGACAATGAGATATTAGACGAATCTACTCCTGCCGGAAATGATTTTCTCGCCTCAGTTGTATCAGAATGGGAAGCCGAAGCTCGGCGCTGCGAAAGGGCTGGATTGAGGGTTGTATTGTGTCGATTTGGCCTGGTGATGGGCAAACACGGCGGAGCATTAAGCAAGATGATTCTACCGTTTAAATATTATCTTGGGAGCCCTTTGGGCAGTGGAATTCAATGGTTGTCCTGGGTACACGAGCAGGATCTTGCGAATATGGTCATATTTCTGTTAAACCAAGAAACAATAAAAGGAGCGGTTAATTGTACTGCTCCTCATCCTGCCAGTAACAGAGAATTAACATATATTCTGAGCAAAATACTCAGGAAACCGGTTATTATGCCTCCTGTTCCTCGATTTATCCTCAGACTTATGCTGGGAGAGTTTTCAGCTGTTGTGGTAAAGGGTCAGCGTGTGATTCCGAAAGTACTTCTAGAACATGGGTTTCATTCGCAGTTTCCGACTATCAGCAAAGCCCTCCAAGATTTATTAGGTTAAATGCTCCTTAATATAAAGCCTTTCCAACCTCTTAGAATCACTCTCATATCTTCTCTTTTAAGCTCTGCTACATAGCAGGTGTATTGCTCCTTCAGGTATCATGTCTACATGCCTAAAGGTGACATTTAAAGGGGTGGAAACTCTTGCTCCGTTGATGTATGTAATCTTGCTCCAGGTTTTTTTTCAATGTTCTCTTTAAATCTCCTGCTGGGGTATTTGACGTCAGCAAGATTTAGACAACATATGATATTTTCTAAGCTATGGTTTATAAATAGGAAGAGGCTGGCTAGATTGAAGAGCCGCTGAACAGAACGGCGTAAAATGGTTAGGCTTCTTTCTGATGCGGGAGTGTCAGAAAGAAGCTATTTGAGCGAAGCCGCTACGCGACACCTATGGTGATTCAATAAAGTGACTTATAGTGTGATCAGTAAAGTAAGGGGAAAGATTTATCTTTTAGGATATGTATGTATTGCCGGGTTTTTCTTAAAGGCGACATTCTTCGAGATTGCCATTCAGCATTTTTTAGCGGCATGAGACTCGAAAAATCACATTCGGGCAGACGGGTAGTATGTAAAGGGAACAGTATGGAAGGATATATTCGGACTACCATGTTCTCCTCTCTTGTGGGGGGCTATTACACCTTGGCGGCTGAATGACTTCTTTTCTTATCATTCTGCCATTTTTGCAAAAAGGGTATGTTATAAGGTCCATCCCACAGACTCTTTTTAAAAATTCCTGCCATGTCTCATTCACATTTTTATTGCTTGTCTGAACAGTGTCTAGAAGTCTGCGACACTGACTTAACATCGTGTTGCTCTTTCTATTAGCGAGCAGACCATAATATCTGACTTTAACAAACTTCTCAGGTAAGACGTGGAGAAGGAATCTGCGGATAAACTCAGAAGCCTCCAGTGTCATTATTTTCTTCTTGTTTCCATCAGCATAATCACGCCAGGCAAAAAAGACTTTCCCGTACTCCATCTTAAGGATGCGATGATTACCAATGGCAATCCTGTGGGTGTATCTTCCCAGATAATCAATGAGTGTCTCACGTTTTTAAAGGGAGGCTTGGAATAAACAACCCATTCCATTTTGTAGAGGTCCTTAAGAAAAGTGGTAAACTGGTCAGGGTTCTGGAGGTAAGAGATAGAACCTGAAAACTTCACTTCTTCTGATTCCCAACTCTTTTTGAGATAGTCAAGTACCTTTCCTCTGAACAAGCGGGAGAGAACTTTGACAGGGATAAAGAATCCCTTCCGACAGGGAAGCCACCTTTTCTCGTCATAAGATAAACCTCCCCCGGTTACGATACAGTGGATGTGAGCATGGTCCATTTTAAATACCCTCTGGATAGACCTCATGGAGAGAGGCTTATCTGATAGTCGACCTTCAAACAGCCATTCCTTGGGACGACAATGACGCCAGTACTTCCTTAAAACTTCCAGCGCTAAAGTGGAGAGAAGAGTGTATCGGTCTTTACGGCCTTTGCCCTGTCTTATCCGTAACACCATCCGCTTGCTGTCGATGTCAGAGACCTTCAGATGCGATGCCTCCCTCAGGCGCAAACCAGAAGAATAGATGAGCATCAGGATGGCCCGGTGCTTTAAATTTTTCATTACGGAAAACAGAGACTCCACCTCCTGTCTTTCCAAAACAACAGGAAGCTTCTTTGTGCTTCTGAGACGTGGGATCTTCTCCATAATCTCGTCTCTCTTAAGAGTCCTTGCATAGAGGAACTTCAAGGCGCTGTAACAGAGATTGACTGTGGAAGCGGATGCCTTCTTTTCCCTGAGAAGATAAAGCAGATACTCCTTAATCTCCCTTTTCCCCAGATGATAAAGCGATCTGTTAAAGTAACGCGAAAAGTTTGTTACGTAGTAGAGATAAATCTTTTGAGTCTCCGGGCTAAGCCCTCTCAGTTCAAGATCTCCTTTCATCTGCTCTCTGAGTCTTCCCATGATAGAATCTCCTTTCTTTAAAATGGATTATCCACCGGCTTATTCGGTGGCAGGAAAACTCTATTATTCGGGAAGGCATTAAGCAAAAAGAACTGAAAGAAAGGGATAGAATGTAAGGAGATATTCTTGCTTAAAGGATGGATAAAGGGCTTAGGTATCTACCGCGTAGCGGTTTAGTTCAATTAATTATTTCACGACATTCTGACTTCAGCCGAGTAGTTAGAGAACGGCACTAAATATTACATTATGCGACATCTTTAAAGACAATTATAAATGCCAAAATAAATCTGAAATAATTCTTGGAACAGTTCGCAATGTGGAGCCGTCCTCTTTTATTATATGAACAATTCAATTCAATCTTATCGGAGAAGTTTATCCCAGGAGGATATTCCTTTTGAATTAATCGGTTATTAATCCTCTCGCCTTCCGTCCAAATTTTTTTTAAAAAAAATACTTGACAAATCAGAACGATTGTTCTACATTAAAAACGAACGTTCGATTTATAAGGAGGTTGACATGCCAAAAATGACAGAAGAATATCTCGAAGCTCGGCGAAAACAGATCATTGAAGCGGCCGCAGAATGTTTTATCGAAAAGGGATTCAAAAAGACCTCTATGAGAGATATTTGTCGTGCTGCCAGGCTAAGTCCAGGCGCCGTTTATAACTACTTTACAGGCAAGGATGAAATTATAGAGGCGATTGCCCAAGTATCTCAGGAACAGAACGTAGAAATTATCGCTTCAGCCGCTGAGGATGACAACCCACTTTGGGGCGTTGCAAAGGCGTTTTTCTCCATAGCAAGAGATCCGGCCTGTATTCGGTCCACCGGGTTGAGTCTTGAACTCATTGCCGAGAGCAGCGTCAATCCACAAATTGCCAAGAGCCTAACGAAAAATATTAATGCTTCAATCGTTAAACTCGCCGAATTTGTAAAATCAGAGCAGGAAAGGGGAGTGATCAATGGCGATCTGGATCAGGTGGCCGTCGCACAGGTTCTATGGGCTCAATTCATGGGCATGAATGTACAAGTTTTTATAGATAGGAAGATCAATATTGATAAGTTCGCCTCGGTAGTAGAGGCAATTCTGAACGGGCAATTCTCGGCCAAGTTGTAGGGGGGAATAAGAGATGATTATAACACATTCAAGTTCTTTGAAATGGCATGACGCAGTTTAAAAAAAATCTGGAGGTATGAAGATGAATCATTCAATTGGATCTTTGTTATTGGTCGCCTGCTTCATGTTGCCTGTATCGTTGGCATTCTCGCAGGTAAAAGAAGAAACTATTCCATTAAAAGGCTTTACAGAGTTTGCCAGGAAGGTTATGGCTGATTGGAGAGTACCGGGAATGGCCGTGGGAGTTGTCAAGGATGGTGAAGTCGTTTACATGAAAGGCTTCGGCTACAGAGATGTGGAAAAGCAGCTTCCTGTGACTTCCAAAACCCTGTTCGCCATCGGCTCAAGCACAAAGGCATTCACAGCTATTTCAGTTGGGATGCTTGTAGATGATGGTAAGCTCGATCTGGATACACCGCTGATTGAGTATTTGCCCGATTTTCGCCTCTACGACGATTACGCAACTCTTCATACTACTCCACGCGACCTTCTCTGTCACCGAACCGGGATGCCGGGATACGATCCCATTTGGATATTATCAAGTAGGAGTCGTGACGAATATTACCACCGCCTTCGCTACCTTGAGCCTAATGCCGGTTTCCGGGATGTCTTTCAGTACAATAATTTCATGTACATGGTTGCTGGAATATTGGTCGGCCGTTTGGGCGGTGGTTCCTGGGAAAAATTTGTTTCTGAGCGTATTTTCAAGCCTCTCGGTATGGAGCACAGCAATTTAAGTGTAAATGACACAAAGAAAGCTAATGACTTCTCCCAACCATATATGACATTTTCAGAAGAGCCGGTAAAAGTTCCTTTTCGAAATATTGACGCATTCGGTCCTGGCGGGGCGATAAATTCGAACATCGAAGACATGACTAAGTGGGTACTGTTGCACCTCAATAACGGCAAATTAGATGATAAACAGCTTGTTTCGGAAGCGAGCCTGTCGCAAACGCATCTTCCTCATATGGTGATCAGGAACCCTCTTGATGCAAAGATGGTGCAGTCCTCGATATATGGCCAGGGGTGGTTCATCTCAGATTATCGGGGATACCCCCTTGTGGAGCATGGTGGCAACATCGACGGCTTTTCAGCGCTGGTCAGCTTGCTCCCGGAAGAGAATACTGGAGTCGTTGTCCTTTTCAACTCCTTAAATTTGATGGGCTATGTCATAGTGCGAGATATTTACGATCGCCTTCTCGGTCTGGAAGCGCGAGACTGGAGCTCGTTTTACAAGAATTTGTTTGCAGAAATCATGGAAGCTATGTTTGGAACTGCAGGGGCAGAAGAAAAGCCAAAACCTGACACATACCCTTCCTTACCGTTAGCAGACTATGCAGGGATCTACGAGCAACCTGCCTTTGACCGAGTCGAGGTAATGGAGGACAATGATAAATTAACAGTCAAGTTCCAATCAGGATTAACCTCTGAGCTTGAGCACTTCCA
>JBATYS010000031.1:0-4364 GCA_049674205.1 Candidatus Aminicenantaceae bacterium | reverse complement strand
TGGGAACAAAGAACATCATCAAAACGATGAAAACCACGATCAGAAGAATAACGAATTTCTTACAAAGAAACATGTTTTTACTCCATCTATAGACTGTATATGAGCAAAAATTGTGCCATCTGGATCTCTTGGGATTATTAAAATATGGACCTGAAAACAGTGTACGTTTCCAACACAATCCCTGCCCGAATTCGAACAGTGTTTCCTATTATAAGGAAAGATGGCTTGTTTTATATACATGACGCTCCCTTTCCGGACAGCTGGCACATATATTGCAGATACCTCAAGCTGAGGACTTTTTCCAGAATATAACGTGACTAGTGCCAACCCTGCACAGTAATTCGCGTAATATTTAATAGGAGTTAGAGTTATTCACGAGTTGAGGTCGCTGCAAAGGCGAGGCAGTGGCCCATGAAGCTGTAGTGAACTACCGCAAATGGGCTACAACGAAGGCTTTGTAGTGAGATCGGCTCGCCCGTAGGGTAAAAAAAGTCGATTACAATAATGAAAGTTTTGGAACCGGAATAGTCAGATTGGTTCGTCCCAAGAAAAAGGTAAATTGTGATAATTGTTTTAGATATAACAAGTGTCGACATTTTTTATGAATAATCCAGATTATTGGGTGTATTGTTTTATGACCTTGATGATGGCCTGTTCACAGACCTTGCAATAGGGTTTGGCTCCCTTTGTGAACATGAGACAATCCAGCATCGGACGATACAGTCCCCGTGAGGAATAGCCGGCACCCTCGAAGGCTCCCACCTTGTCCATGAACACACTTTTTCTAAGGTAGTCATCCATCTTGTCGGCATGCTGCTTGGAGAGCCGCTCTGATTCCGCCTCTGCCTTATGGATCTCTTCCTCTGGTGCCCCTTCTCTTTTCATCTTGGCGATCTTTTCGTTGATTTGATGACGGATATTCTGGTATTCATTGTCCATCCTGTCGAATTCTTCTTTTTCCCAGGGTGTGGGGATGGCAATTCCGGACGTTACAAATTGATTCCATTTGAGCTTTTTTGGGTCGAGCAGTGCCGTGATGTTTGGCTCTAAGGGCTCGATCCCCCGAGGATAGAATTCATTGTATGCCACAGATGAGGTGTAATACTCGTCAGCAAGACCGGAGAATGAATGGCCAAACTCATGCACAAAGAGGTATTCATGCCACTGATTATCAACAGTGAATGTGCAAAATAGGTTGTAAATACCGCCTCCGCCGTAGCGGTCCTGGTTGATCATGATGGCGAGCGTGTCATAGGGCACATGCGCCGCTATATCGCGAAGAGACTTGTTGTCCTCAGTCAGAAGATATCGTTCCGATCCCAGCGAATTGAAAGTGGCGTTGACCGATGTATTCTTGAAAACGCCGTGCCGCGGTTCATCACACCCGCTCTCCTGTGATGGCTTGAAGACGCCATAAAGATTGAATTTTTTCTTAAGGCTTTTGTAGGGCTCCTGTTTGAAAAACACCTCCATGAATCGTTGGAGGTCCGCTTTGAATTTTGCTTCCTCATCTCGAGTATATCCTTCTGCGATAAACGCCAGGTCCACTTTCACATGAGGGTCCCCTCCATTCCAGAGCTTAAACACTTTAACCCCATCATCCAAGTGCTCCTTCAAGATATCCACAGAGGAAGGGTCTATCTCCTGTGTAAATAGGGAGTGGAGGACATTCTTCCTGTCCCTCGCTTCAAAGGAGAATTGAATTTTTCTCTTCGGATAGGGAAGGAGAAAGCTCTCATGGTAAGAGCGCTTGATCCCCTTAAGAGCCCTGTCCGTTGTTTTATATTCACCGAAATAGCTGTCAAATCCTTTGGAAAAAATGAGTTTTCCGGATGAAGAGTCATAAATCTTGATGTTATACCGGCCATAGTTGAGGCGATCGATAATGTTTTGTTTGCTCCCAGCCCAGATGCCCTGTTCATATACCCGATCGATGGTTATCGTCTCCTCCTTGGCATCACCGACGTGATAGTAATCCACACGCATGGTCCTATCGACAAAATAATCCTCGAAAACCGGCTTTTCTTGAGCAAACAGAATCCCTGACAGCAGCAGGACCAGAGCAATCACGAAATGAGTCTTTTTCATTTTGCCTCCTTTTGCTTTGCTTGAATCGTAAGGGTCATCTTGGCTGCAGCTTCCATGATGATCTTTACAGCCGCAGCAGCAGTTATCCCAGAAATATCCCGGGCAGGGTTGACTTCTACCAAGTCCATTCCCACGATATCGGCCTCCAGGGCATGGAGCAAGTTGATGACCTGCCGTGTAGAGAGACCGCCCGGCTCATGGTGGGAAACGCCCGGAGCGAACGCAGGGTCGAGGACATCCACATCGAAGGAGATGTACAGAGGATTGGAAAAAGCGAGCGTGAGGTCATCTTGCCAATCCTTCATCGTGATCGTCCGCACACCAAAAGCGGCGGCTTTTTGTCTGTGGTCCCCTGTGCCGGCGCGTATGCCGACCTGGACCAGATTTTCTGCCAAACCCTCATCCAATATCCTCGCAAAAGGGCAGGCATGGGAAAAGCGATCTCCATATAGCTCTTCATAAAGGTCGGGGTGCGCATCGAAATGGAGAATATCCAGAATGGAATACTTCTTGGCCATTGCTCTGACAACGGGAAGGCTTATGGAATGGTCTCCACCAAGCACAATGGGCAGCCCATTTCTCTCCAAGATTTCCCGCACTCTTTCCTCAATTCTAACAGAGATATCGGAGAAATTTCCTGCCACATCCACATCTCCCAAGTCCACGATCGTCACAGCATCCTCCAGGTTGATGCCCAGCTCAGTCCAGGCATTTATAGCCTCACATGTTGAAGCTGCCCGAATGGCCTGAGGGCCTTTGGACGGCCCCTTGAGATAAGAGGATTTTCCATCATAGGGGACACCCAAAATGGCAATGTCGAATGTGTTGCTCTCTTTAACAGCCCCTCCAAAATCACTCATCGGTATTCACCTTTTCTCCTAAACAGGTTTCACTCCGTGCTCCTTTAGTTCGCCGCAGACAGTGTGATGGCAGCATAACTCACGGCGGATTGAGTTTCTTCTTCCTCCCAAAAATCATACCCGAGACACTGCCCGACAGATTCGGGCAAAACCTCCAGCAAACAGGCGATACTGGAGAATCCGCAGACATTATACCTGTTGTCGACTCTTTTTGCCTCAGCCCAAAAACCCATAGGATCCCCACGACATATGGCATCGATCAAGCGTGTGTCATGATCTCTTGCTTCTGAGATCAAACTAGACGCCTGAAAGGAATGTCCGAACTTTGGACCGATATGAGAAAAATCCACACTTGCAACAACAAGTACGTCTGTTCCTTTTTTTTCCACAAGTGTTCTCAACACGCCCAAAAATCCATTCACTCCAGGAATATCCGAAGCGCGGGAAAAAGCAGCCAGGGCATTGTGCAAAGATCCACAGAGCACAGGGACGAGAGAGAAATCAGAGCCAAAAAGATGCTGGAGAAAGATCAGTTGAAACTCGATGGAGTGTTCGTTGCGGTGGTCGATGTCGTGGGGCGTTACGACTTCTTCATCGGCCTCTCTGAGTTTCCGGACGAACGGTTTTTCTGTCTTAACCAACCCAAGGGGAGTCTCAAAATCTTTCTCGGTCAGTGAAAAATAGGAGTGATGGAGGCTGTGTCCAGTGCCGAGGAGTACGACAGTCTTGGGGAATGCCTCCTTAACAGCAGCGTACGCTTGAGCGTAGACCTTTTTTCCTACACTTAGATCGATATGCGGAGCGATGAGAGCAGATACCTTCTTGTCACTTTTATCGACGGATACTCCTGGCCTCTCTGGAAAAAAAGAGTCCAAGTATTCCTCAAGAGCCTCGATAGAGTCTGGATAAGCTTGACCGGCAAGCACAGCTGCCCGAACTGGCTGCTGGTTGTAGTCAGTCAAAATCTTGTTTATCGTGTCCCTGTAGTGATCACTGTCCAAGAGGAATAGAGAATCCAATTCGGAGAGAAGTGACTGGATATCTTCAACACTCACAAAAACACCATTTCGCTGACGGATGAGTTCGAGTTGAATGTCGCGGGGAGTATGCCTCCCGTCGATGAGGCCGATGAAGTCAAGGATCTGTCCCTGGAGTACGACAGGGTTCTTTATCAGGCCTAACGCATCCTTCACGACCAAGGCCTTTTGACCCTGGTAATAGGTGGAAAAAATCTCCAGGTCGGTTCTGAGTTTTGGTATTCGAGTTTCTGTGGACATCGTTCTGTAACGCCGGTGTTATCGGGACATCCAATTATATTCTCAAGGATTCGTTCAATCAAGGAATGTGTAAAAACATCCCCTAAGTTTCTTATTAGGGGATGAAAGGAGGGCGGGAGAGGAATCGTCCTTCCCCTCC
>JBATYS010000030.1:0-1515 GCA_049674205.1 Candidatus Aminicenantaceae bacterium | reverse complement strand
GAAAAGGTGCCGTACGAACTGGGGTGACGGTCATCCTGCCCAACAGTGGAAGGATCATGGAAGAACAACTCTGTGCGGCCTATTTCAGCTTGAACGGCTGGGGAGAGATGACAGGTGTCGCGCCCATCGAGGAAACAGGAAAGTTGACAACACCGATCTTTCTCACAGGAACATACAATGTGGGGATTGTACATACTGCGGCGGTTGAATATCTAAAAAGACGAGATTCGGATATGTTTGATTCAAAGAGGATATTTCACCCTGTCGTTGCCGAGTGTTTCGTTGACTTTTTGAGTGATACACCCAAACGCTCGATCACGAACGAAGACGTGTTCAATGCCATCGCAAACGCCGGATCCGGGGCTGTCGAGGAAGGCGCTGTCGGTGGAGGCACCGGCATGGTATCTTTCGGATTCAAGGGCGGGATCGGGACCTCTTCTCGAATGGTTGCTTTGGAAGGTGAAAAATTCGTCGTGGGCGTTCTTGTCATGGCGAACACGGCAAGCCGCGATCAACTGCGTATCGATGGTGCTCCTGTGGGCAAGGAAATTCAAGGATTTGAGATTGAAACGGGAAAGACCAAATCAATCATCCTCATCGCAGCCACCACAGCTCCACTGCTTCCCTTTCAATTGAAAAAAATCGCCAAGAGAGTTGCTCTCGGCCTCGCGCAGACAGGGGCTATATCGCACACCGGAAGCGGCGACATTATCCTGGCCTTCTCGACGGGCAACAGGATTCCAGCCGTCCCTGAAGGATTTTTCCATAAGATAAAGTCGGTGAATGATTTCTGGATATCCCCCCTGTATCAGGGAACGGTTGAAGCAACTCAAGAAGCCATCATCAACGCTCTGACGGCCGCTCAAACCGTTGTGGGAAAAGACGGTAACACAGCATACGGTCTCCCCCTTGACCAGGTCAAGAGAATCATGAAAAAATACTACAGGTTAAAGGATGTCTATTTTGAATGAATCAAAAAAGCTCCAATCGATCGGGAATATTCCCTGGATCTACCCTCACGGCAGAAAGAATGCTATTGTCGATGTGGGAGACATCAGGGTCGGGCATCTCACAGTCTCGAGGGATACTCAGAATCCATCGGGGCTGACAGAGACGGTCAGGACTGGATTGACTGCGGTTATTCCTGGGGATATGAATGAAGAAAACAGATATTTCTTCGGATGCTTTCCCTTTAGGAATATGCATGAAATCACAGGATATGCCGTCACCGAAGATTTCTGCTATTTGAATTCTCCCATCGTGCTCACCAATTCTTATAACCTTGGTATTGCCTATAACGCAGTGCTCTCTTTTGGCTTTCAGCTGGGTCGTACCGAGATTTGGCCTCCGGTTGCCCTGAGTATCGACGATTCTTACCTGAATGGCCAGAAGGGATCTGTGGTAGAGGATAAAGATGTCATTCAGCTCCTCCGGAACGCCTCGAATCATTCGGTCCAAGAGGGCTCCGCAGGTGTGGGTTTGGGCTTGCACGCATTTGGCTGGAAAGGGGGGATC
>JBATYS010000029.1:0-19445 GCA_049674205.1 Candidatus Aminicenantaceae bacterium | reverse complement strand
AAAGCGAGCTGTTTAAAGGAGCCCTTTCCTTTGCCTTATGGCCAACATCCGATACCTATCTATTGGGACAGATCGTTCGGAACCCCTGGGAGGAGAGATTCACCTACTCCCTTCTTGGCGGCATAAGGCTGGGCGCTTTTTCTCCTCGGGCGGGGATCCTGGAATCTGAACTCGGCATCGGGCTTGATTTGTATGCTTGGCAGGACCGGTTAAGGTTTAGTCTCGACACCTACGATTTTAACCGAGATTCACGCCCACGTTTTCGATTTTCAACCAGTTTTTATGCCACCAAATTTTTCTACATCCTTTTCGGGCTGGACGATTTTTCAGTCTCTGACAATAGAGAGCTGTTTTTTGGGTTGGGCGTCGGCATCTGATGAAAGAGAAGACGGCATTTGTCTGCCAAAACTGTGGCGCTCATTCTCCCAAATGGATGGGGCGGTGTCCCAGCTGTGGAGAGTGGGAAACTCTGATCGAAGAGATTGAAGAGGACGCCGGTACAGAGTTTGCTTTTCCTCCCTCAGAACCGGTCCTCTATGAGAAGATCAAACAGGCTGAAAAAAAGAGGATCCACACGGGGATCGAGGAGTTGAACAGGGTTCTCGGAGGGGGGGTGGTTTTGGGGTCTGTTGTTTTGATCGGAGGAGAGCCCGGCATAGGTAAATCCACCTTGCTTCTCCAGGTCAGCCGGGATTTTTCCACACAGGGCGAGAAGGTCCTCTATGTCTCCGGCGAAGAGTCTTTGGAGCAGCTAAAGCTTCGAGGGGAACGGTTGGGCATCCAGAAGGGGAATTTGTACCTCTTGGCAGAGACCAATCTGGAGCGGATCATCGCTCACGCCGAAAAGCTATCTCCTCAGATCTTTATCCTGGACTCTGTCCAGACAGTTTTTTCCTCCAAGCTGTCTTCGAGCCCTGGAACGATCAGTCAGGTGAGGGAAGTCACCAACCAGATCTTTCGGTTTGCCAAGGGAAATATGATCTCTGCATTTCTTATCGGTCACATCACAAAGGACGGTTCTCTGGCCGGGCCAAAATCACTGGAGCACATGGTAGACTGTGTGCTCTATTTTGAAGGAGAGCGTGATCACAGCCATCGTGTGGTGCGAGCGCTTAAGAACCGTTTCGGTCCTGTATCAGAACTGGCCATTTTTGAGATGACCGGACAGGGACTTCAAGCCGTGTCCAATCCGTCTGCGTTTTTCTTGAAAGAGAGGCCTACGAACGAGGCCGGTAGTGCTGTCGTATGCACGATCAAGGGCTCCCGGCCACTGCTTGCAGAAGTGCAGGCGCTTGTCTCCTCCACTCTGTTTGCCGGGAATCCACGGAGGATGACGATCGGGTGCGATCATTTTCGCGCCTCGATGCTGATGGCGATCGTTGAGAAAAAACTCGGCTTCAGCTTTGCAGGAGAAGACGTCTATCTGAATGTTGCCGGGGGGCTCTCCATCGATGAGCCGGCTACAGATATGGGCATTCTGGTCGCGGTCGTTTCCAGCTTGAAAAATAAAGCCGTCTCCTCTGACCTGGCCGTGTTCGGGGAGGTGGGATTGAGTGGCGAGATCCGCTCGGTCGGCCATCCAGTGATGCGGGTGAAGGAAGCCTCCTCTTTGGGCTTCCAGACAGTCATCCTGCCCAAGGGGAATATTTCTCATCTTGAAAAAGAAGATATATCCGGTATAAACTTGATAGGCGTCCAGAACGTCAAAGATGTGATCGATACTATTTTTTAATAATAATTTTTGGCCTGGAGTATTCACGAGTTGAGGTTGCCGTAACTGCGAGGCAGTGGCCCATGAAGCTGTAGTGAACTACTGCGAATGGGCTACAACGAAGCAGATGCGGTGAGATCAACTCGCCCGAAGGGTAAAAAATGCTGATTATGAAAAGAGTTTTAAGTCTTAAAGTAAACGTCTTGTTTTTACGGATAAACATGTTGGAAAACAGTAATCATAAGAGTTAGATAATTGTATCAGCATTTTTTATGAATGCTTCAGGAATGATGAGGTTATCATAATGGGCATTTTTATTCTTCGCATTCTGGTTGTCGCCTCGATCGCGGCAGCTGGGTATTTTTCCCCTCCCTTTCAGATGGCCCCACAATTCGGGGCTCTTACTGGATTTGTACTGGGCGTAATCATCGTTTATCTTGAGACAAGGATAAGAAAAAGCCAGTTCAAGATCATCTGGGGGTCAACCCTAGGAACTTTTGCGGGTGTCCTGCTTGGATGGCTCCTGGGCTCCATCTACCAGACCATCGCACCCGACAGCTCGACAACGATCTTTCTCCGGATCTTTTTTCTTCTGATCCTCCCCTACATCGGATTCCTGGTCGGAACACAGAGGTTTGAATGGCTCGACCCTGCTCATTTTCTCCGTTTTTTCAATGAGAAAAGTGTGGGACGGACCTTTAAGATCTTGGACACTAGTGTGATCATAGACGGGAGGATCGCCGATATCTGTGACACGGCCTTTATTGAAGGAACGTTGATTCTCCCTCAGTTTATCCTGAAAGAGCTCCAGTTGATCGCCGATTCTTCTGACGGGATCAAGCGACAGCGAGGACGGAGGGGACTCGAGGTCTTGGATCACCTCCAAAAATCTTCCCAAGTCTCGGTTGTGATCTCGGAGGTGGATTTTCCGGAGGTCCAGGATGTGGATTCCAAGCTTATCGAACTGGCCAAGCATCAAGACGCCAAGATCATCACCAATGACTTCAACCTGAGTAAGGTCGCCAAACTCCAGGGGATCCAGATCTTAAACATCAATGAACTGGCCAATGCCATGAAACCTGTCGTCCTTCCTGGAGAATTGATCCGCGTCTTCATCCTGAAGGAGGGAAAAGAAAAGGATCAGGGTGTCGCCTATCTTGATGACGGAACCATGGTTGTTGTGGATAATTCACGGAAGATGATCGGACAAACGGTGAGTATCACGGTCACTTCTGTGCTCCAGACGACTGTAGGCAAGATGATATTTGGCCGTTATAACGAAGAGTCTCATGAATAAGGTCACAGCGATAGTCGTCGCCGCCGGTGAAGGACAACGGTTTGGCGCACCCAAGCAGTTCGCTCCACTCAGGGAGAAGCCTGTGTTGGAGTGGTGCTTGAGGAGTTTTGATACTCATGTTCAGGTGGCGGAGATCGTTCTCGTTTTGATGAGCGATATAGAAAAAGAAGAGTACATCAGGCGATTCCCCAAAATTTCTGCTGTGGTCATCGGTGGAGAGCACAGACAGGATTCCGTGATAGCCGGGTTTAACCAGATCGACCCTCAAAAAACTGGTTTTGTTCTCATCCATGATGGCGTCCGCCCCCTGGTCGACCACGCCCTCCTCAGTCGAGTCATCGCGGCAACCAAGGAGAATGGAGCCGCGGTCCCTGTCATTGCCATCGAGGATACGGTGAAGGCTGTCGAAGGGGATAAGGTCCTTCGGACCGTGGACAGAGAACAGCTTCGCCGAGTACAAACCCCTCAAGGGTTTTCCTACTCCATCCTCAAAGCTGCTTTAGATCAAGCCAGAGAGGATAACTACTATAGTACGGATGAAGCCGCTCTTATTGAGCGGATTGGGCAGGAGATCGTTATTGTGGAGGGAGACCCTAGGAATATCAAGATCACTACTCCCGATGACATCCGTATTGCGGAGATGTACCTTGAAGATTAAGTCCGGGCTCGGCTACGATGTCCATCGTTTGGTGGAGGGGAGAAAACTCTTTCTTGGAGGGGTAGAGCTCCCATTTGCCAAGGGGTTATTGGGGCACTCAGATGGAGACTGTTTGATCCACGCTATCATCGATGCGCTTTTAGGCGCTCTGGGTGAAAAAGATATCGGGCACCATTTCCCCGAAACAGACAGCCAGTACAAGGATATCCGAAGCACCAAGTTGCTCACAGAGCTTGTCCGGAAGCTGGAACTGGACAATGTCAAAATTGCTCACATCGATTCTCTGGTCATCGCAGAAGAACCTCGCCTGGCTGTGTATATCCCCCAGATGAAGGAAGTCTTGTGTGCTATCCTGCGGATCGGACCAGAGGACCTGGGAATCAAGGCAAAGACCAATGAAGGGATCGATGCGGTCGGTCACGGGGAAGCGATCGCCGCTTGGGCCACTGTCCTTCTTGAGATCCCCTAGCCTGAATTATTCATAAAAAATGTCGCTACTTATTATAGCTGACGCAATATCAGGATGTTATATTGGTTTTCGGCATATTCATTTAGGCGCAATATTTTCTGTGCGAATTTTTTTATGTCGACATTTTTTTCCCTTCGGGCGAACCGATCTCACAGCATCGGCCTCGTTGTAGCCCTCTAGCAGTAGTTCACTACAGCTTCGTGGGCCACTTCCTCAACCTTTATGTAAGGGTGGGGTGGGTTGGCCTCGGTCCGTGAATAATCCAGGCTAATAAATGCTAAATTAACATGGATTAGTTGGTTTTTCAAGAGAGACGATAAGGCCTCCTCGTGACATTTTTGGTGAAAGCGTGTTTCCGGCTTATATGCTGACTATTAGGCAAACTAATAAAGCATGCCATCCGGAGATGTAGCATGTATGGCCTTTCGAGAGGGGAGCGGAGCCGAAAAAAGACCGGATTTTCCACAGCGAGGAAAATCCGGCTGCTGATGAACCAACTGCGCAATTATTTTTTGAACTTTATAGAGGTTTTCGCTAAAATAGGAGTGCTTTTGGAAAAGACCGATGTCGACGATAGAAGAGGAATTCGAGAAACTGAGACCCATCCTTGATAAATGGAGCAAATTTGGCCTGTTTGTAAATAAAATCGATGTCAAGGGTGTTGAAAATTTCATCAAAAAGGGCCCTACGATCATCATGGGGAATCATATCGGTACTCTAAAAGATGCTCTGACGATCTATGAGATAGTGCCTCGGCCATTCGTCTTTACTGCCAACAAGATGATATTCGATAAAGACGAGCTAGACTTCCTCGTCCGGAAGCACCTTAAAAGGCATCTCAAAGGATTCGGGCTTTTTGTGAATGCGATCATCAAACCCATAAAAATCCCCACCATTAATTTTGTCACCAGAGCCGTCAGAAGTGTGGGGACCATCCCTGTGGACCTTTATTCCAGCAAAAGAGACGCCATCATGAAATGCCAGGAAACAGTGAAGGCGGGGAGAGCTCTTATTGCCCTTCAAGGCCGTGGCCGAGTTATGAAAACCGACCCTAATCCCTATGTCAGCCCGGTCAGAAAGGGAGTTTCTATCATCTCCTACAATCTCTTCACGAACGAAGGAATTTCTGTTCCCGTCACTCCTTTGGCAATATTTGGAACCCATCGTCCTTTTTTTATCCCAGGAAAGATCCAAGTCCGAGTGGGAAAACCCATGTATATTTCTGATTACATGGGTGGTGGGTTTAATGAAACGATCGAGAGATTCCGCAGTGCTCTAGAAAAAACGGTCAACTCTCTTTTCTTCGAGATCCTCCGATCTTAAGCCTGAGTTCTATTGGCCCCCGAAACGTGCGAGTATATCCGAATTGATCTTGAGGAATATGTCATATTTAATCTGCACGCCTATTTCTTCCCTAATCTTTGACATGCAGGAGATAAAAAATTTATTTTTTTTCGTATCTAGAAAATTTTCACGCTCCGTTTCAAAATTCTCCTGAAGCTCGGCCTCTGTGACTTCTTTTCGGTCGAGAATACGAAGGAGCACATAACCGTTAGCATACTCTATGGGATCGCTGGCTTCATTCAAAGGCAGAGAAAAAGCCTTTTCGTCGACTTCTACGTTTTCACCGATAACGCTCAAATATCCTCCTCGTTTGTGTTCATCCGCGGTCTTGTACTCCAGACCATAATTACTGGCGAGGCTTTCGAGATCTGAGGTGGCCAGCTCTGCTTTGATGGACTTCATTGTTTCGTAAGCCTTTTCTTTCTTCGTCTCTGCGGCGAGGTCTTCTTTCACCTTGTCTTCCACCTCTTCGAGTAATGCTGCGCGAGGGGATGTGATCCCGCGAAGCTGCGCCAATCCCGTTCCTTTATAGGTGTAAATGGGTGTTGAGATCGCGTTTTCCTCGAGCTGAAAGAGGGCCGTGCTTATCGAGCCCGATGGATCGATCTCCTCTGCGAAAGATTCTCCGTTTGAAACGGGCCCCGTGCTTTTAACCATATACCCCAATGTTTGTGCCGCTACGTCCAGGCTCTTCTCCTTTAAAGAGTTTTTTTCCAGGCCCGCAACTCTTTTTTCGATCAATTCTCTCGCTTTTTGGTCATTGAGGATATTTGTGATCTGATCTTTGACCTCTACAAGGGGTTTTTGTATCGCTGCTTCCTTTTCTGTCACTTTGAGGATCGCTGCACCTTCACTCAGCTCGAGAGGTCGAGATATCTCGCCGACTTCAAGGTTGGCGATCTCTTCTTGTTCTTGTGTGGACAGAGACCGCCACTCGAAGAGGCCCCAATCGCCCGAATCTCCAGCTTTCCCGTCCTTGGAATGGATTTTTGCCAAATTCCCGAAATCCTCTCCCTCTTTGACCCTGTTCTGGATGTTCTGCATCTCTGTCAGAACGAGCTCTCTCTCTTTCCCCTCATACGGAATATAGATTCGGCCAACTCTCACTTTTTCCGGTTCGGTGAATTGAGGCTCGTTGTTGTTGTAGTACTCCTCAATCTCCGAGTCGGTCAGCTCCACGTCCTTTTTGAAATCCTCGATGTTAAAAAAGACATAATCGGCTTCACGTTTTTCAGGGATCCTGTAGGTGTCCTTGTTCTTTTCAAAAAATGCTTGTTTCTCTTCAAGGCTGAACTCATCTTCGGATTCGATGTTTGTGATCTCTATGGGCACAAACTCCATTCTGACGCTTTCATTTGTGTTCTTGTAGTTTTCCCAGAGTTCGCCTTGTGTGAGTGATACTCCCGCTGTGAGCATTTTGATGGTTTTATCCATCAGGATCTCTTTTTTAAGAGACTCCTCAAATTGCGACAGAGGGATCCTGTTCCACTCCAATATCTGTTTGTACTCTTCAAAACCAATAAACTGCCCATCCTTTTGAAACACGGGATAACTCTTGATCTTTTCCCTCAGTTCATCGTTGGAAGTGCCCAGTTTCATTTTTTCGGCGAATTGAATGAGGAGCTCCTGCTGGATGAGCTGCTCAAGCACTTGCTGCGGAAGGTTGAGTTGCTGTATGAAGCTGGCATTGAGTTCTTTGAATTGTTTCTGCAGGCTTTCGATCCTTTGTCTGAGGTTGTTCACATAAGTGTCTGTTGATATTTTTGTTTTTCCGACCGAAACGATGGTGTTCGGGTCCCGGGATTCTCCCAGCCTCCCCGCTCCACCCCATACGGCAAATATAGATATGATGAACGCAGCAACTACGGCCCAGAGAATGGGCGACAGTGATTTCAAGTTTTTACGCATAGATTTCAGCATTGTCTTACCTCTCTTTGAGTAAGTGTCGGGCGATAACGATCCTTTGAACTTCTGAAGTTCCTTCATATATTGTGAGCACTCTGGCATCTCTGTAGATCTGTTCGACAAAAAATTCTTTAGAGTACCCGTAACCGCCATGGATTTGGAGAGCGTGGTATGCGATCCTGTTTGCTGCTTCTGATGCGAACAGCTTGGCCATAGAGGATTCTTTTCCATATGGCTTGCCTAGATCGCACAGATTTGCAGCTTTATAGGTCAACAACCGTGCGGCGTCTGTCCATGTAGCCATGTCGGCGATCATGAATTGGATCGCTTGGAAATCTGAGATCTTTTTTCCGAAGGCCTCTCTTCCCTTGGCATATTTGACAGCTTCATCAACGGCCCTCTGGGAAAGGCCCACAGCTTGAGCTGCGATTCCAATTCTCGAGTTGTCTAGTCCCTGGAATGCGATGGCTGCGCCCTGCCCTTCCTCGCCCAACATGTTTTCCGCAGGGATCCGGCAATTATCCAGGCTCACTTCTGCAGTCAGCGAAGCGTGTAATCCCATTTTTTCTTCGATCTTAGTTACGCGAAAACCTGGCGTTTCGCTATCCACGATGAAAGCGCTGAGCTTTCTTTTCTCTCCAGGGGGAGTGTCTGCTAAGGCGAAGAGTATGAACGCTTCGGCATCGTTTCCCGTAGTGACCCAGCTTTTAGTCCCGTTTAGAATGTAGACATCTCTCTCTCTCCTGGCCTTGGTATTCAGGTTTGTGGCATCTGAACCTGCCCCGGGTTCGGTCAAGCTGAATGCTCCGATGATGTCGCCGCTAGCCGCTTTAGGCAGGTATCGTCGCTTCTGGTCCTCATTCCCGAATTGGAGCAGGGAGCTGGAGAAAAGGGAACAATGCACTGAGATAATGACAGCCAATGAGGGGAAAACGCGGCTTATCTCCTCGATGACCAACGCCGTGGAGAGAGTATCTGTTTTTATGCCTCCGTATTCGGAAGGAATGGCCATTCCCAGCACACCGATCTCTCCCAGTTTTTGCAGGAGCTCCTTGGGGAAAATGCGGTTTTCTTCCATATGTTTAACATGAGGCAAGATCTCTTTTTGGGCGAACTCTCTGATCATTTCTTGGAGTAATTTTTGGTCTTCTGAGAGTTCGAAATTCATGGTTGACCTCGCGAATGGAATGTTTTACCGGTTGTGACCGAGACTCCCTATTCTCCTTTGTGGAAGAGATGTACAAGTTTATCGTAGGAAGAATCCACACCCTCTATGACGATTTTGGTCTTTCCGATGAGAGGCATAAAATTTGAATCTCCTGTCCAACGGGGGATCACATGAAGATGATAATGATCGGTTACACCCGCACCAGCGCTCCGCCCAATGTTCATGCCTGTGTTAAATCCATGGGGACGATAGTGCTGTCTCAATATCTTTATGCTGAATTTAAGCAGGTCTGTCATCTCATCTGTGGCGTCTTTGTCTGCTTTTTCGATCGAGTCAATGTGCATGTTAGGAGCGATCATCAAGTGTCCGGGTGTGTATGGATATCTGTTTAAGATGATAAAGTTGTGCTCTCCCCTGTAGAGGATGTGTGCCTCCCTGTTCTCCTTCATATTTATGGCTTGGCAGAAGATGCATTCCTTCATCTTGGAAGCTTCCTTGACATATTCTTCCCTCCAAGGAGCTGTGATGTACTTCATTATTTATTGATCATGCTCTTTAGGAGTTTGCTCGGTTTGAAATATAACACTTTTTTTGGAGGAACCTGGACAGGTTCACCTGTCCGGGGATTTCTTCCTGAGCGTGCATGTCTTTGTCGGAATCGAAAACTTCCAAATCCTCTCAGCTCAATTTCTTCTCCTCTCTGGAGGGCATCTTTGATCATCTGAAAAAAGAGATTGACACCAGTTTCTGCCTCTTGTTTGGAAACGTTCATTTCCTTGGCGATTTGGTTGATTAAATCAGCTTTTATCATCCTTTTCCTCCTTTGTTTTCTCCTTTTTTTTCGTTGTTTTTTTAGGGGTGCTGATGGTTTTGAGTTGATCCTTCATGATATCACCGAGAGTATGTCTGCCGTCTTGGCTTCTCACATATTTTTGATACTCCATTTTCTGCAATTCGAACTGAGCTTGCTTAAAGCTCAGCGATATCTTTTTGTCTTTTTGGCTCAGCTTGATGATCTTTGCCAGTTTCTCTTCCCCCAGGGAGAAGATTTCTGCAGGGTCTTCGATCTTTTTTTCATCCAGTTCTGAGAGGAAGACAACGCCCTCTATCCCAGGGGTGATCTCCACAAAAATACCAAAGCTGACCAGCCTGACGATCTTGACATTCACCAGGTCTCCGATCTTATGTCTCTCGAAAAAATCTTCCCAGATATCACCTTCCAGCTGTTTAATACCAAGGGATAACTTATGCTTATCCACGTCGATGTTCAGGATGATGGCCTCGATCTCGTCCCCGGCTTTCAGTTTGTCAGAGGAGTGTTTGATCTTTTCCCAACTGATATCGGAGATGTGGATGAGGCCTTCAATCCCCTTTTCCACCTCCATGAATGCGCCAAAGTCAGTGATGTTCGTGACGGTGCCTTTAACCCTTGATCCTGGACTGTAAGTCTGTTTGAAAAGCTCAAGAGGGTGAGGACTGACTTGCTTGAGTCCTAGCGATATTCTTTTTGTTCCTGGATTGATGTCCAGAATGGTCACTGTGACCTCTTCCCCTGTTGCGAGAATTTTTTTGGGATGGACGAGCTTTCTGGACCAGGTCAAGTCAGAGACGTGAACTAATCCTTCCACTCCTGGTTCCAGTTCCACAAAGGCACCAAAATCTGTGAGGCTTACCACTTTACCGGTGATCTTTTGGCCCGTAAAGTACTTGGTTTCGATGGTCAGCCATGGATCCGGGATCAGCTGTTTATACCCCAAGGAGATTTTTTCTTCCTTTTCATCGAAGTCGAGAATGACAACTTCGATGTCTTGGCCCGCCTCAAAGACCTCTGATGGATGGTTGATCTTTCCCCATGACATATCAGAGATATGAAGAAGGCCTTCTATTCCCCCCAGGTCCACGAATGCGCCGAAATTCGTCAGGGATTTTATTTTGCCCTTGACCTTTTTCCCGCGACTCAGCTGGTCGAAGACACGTTTTTTTCTCTTCTCTCTTTCATCCTGCAGGAGGAGCTTTCTGGAGAGAACCGCGTTCTCTGCTCTGCGGTCGAATTTTATGACCTTGAATTTATAAATATTCCCGATCATTTTATCCGGGTCTTTGACAGGTCGGACATCGGCGTGGGAATCGGGGAGGAATGTTTCTATTCCGACGTTTACACTGAAGCCATTCCGGATCTTGTTTGTGATCTTGCCCACGATCCAGTTGCTCCGGAGAAAAGCGGTCTCCAGATTATCCAATGCCTTTTGTGCAATGGCTCTTTTCCTGGAGAGGTAAAGGTAGCCTTCTCGAAGATTGCTCTTCTCCAAGATCGCTTCGATCTCACTCCCAGGCTCTAAAGCGTTGATATCCTTGGTGTCTCCGAACTCTTCCAAAGGGATGATCCCTTCGGATTTTGAGCCAACGTCCACTAGAACATAGGTTGGAGTGACTTTGATTACCCTTCCTTTGAGAAGTTTCCCTGGGCTCAGTTCTTTGGCGCTGAATTGGTACTGATCAAGAAGATCTTCGTACTCCTTGGATGAGATGTTATCTTCTTTTTTGGTGTTTTTCGTTAACTCTGACATTGAACTATCTTCTCCCTATGAATTTGCCGTTCGAAGTTAGATTTGATCCTGACGACTGCTTCCTCGATCGCTTCTGGTGGTGTGGAAGCTCCTCCGGAAAGCCCGATTTTTTTTGCTCCCTTTAACATTTTAGACGTGATTTGTGCTGAATTCACAATAAAGTGAGTGTTTGGCAGGACTCTCTTCGAAATTTGATATAATTTGTGTGTGTTCGAGCTGTTTTTTCCCCCTATGATAAAGAGTGTATCCACTCGAGAAGCTAGCTCGGATGTGGATTTTTGGCGCGTTTGCGTCGACTGACAGATCGTGTTAAATACTTTGAGCTCCTCTGTCCTTTCTATGAGGGCAGCAGCGACTGTTTGGAAGAGGTTCATGTCCTGTGTGGACTGAACCAGAACTGCCCTTCTTTTTTTCTTAGGCATTTTATGGGCCTGTTCCTCCGACTCGACGATGATCCCTTTTCCCTGGCTGTATCCGATGAGTCCTCGACTTTCCGGGTGATTTTTGTTGCCGACAATGACGATCTCTTCCTCTTCCTTAGCCAGTGCTTCTACAAGCCTCTGGATCCGCTTGACGATGGGACAGGTGGCATCGATGATCTTGATGTTTTTCTCTTCGATCTTTTTATATATATCCGGGGAAACACCGTGGCTCCTGATGATCACGGTGCCCTCTGTGAGTTCATCCATGTCTTCCAGAGACCTGATGCCTTGCTGCTCGAGGTCAGATATGACCTTGGGGTTGTGGATCAAGTCTCCTAGAGTGAAGACCTGTCCTTTTTCCTTAGAAAGGGTATCTTTCGCGATCTGTATAGCTCTTTTGACTCCGTAACACAGTCCTGAATCTTTTGCGATGATTATCTCCATTTTTCCAGTTTAAACGATGCAATATACTACCCTAGATGATGAAAATTGTCAATCCTAAATATAGGTAAAAACTTAACTTAGCTTCATTTTGGTGGGTGAAGATAGAGACCGATTCCTTGCTCATTCACCCTATGGGCAGGAGGAAAGTCGCCGATATCGATGGCAAGGTCCGGGTTGAGCTCCCCCAATCCCGCGACTAGAGCATGAACGGCAGCTAGGTGGCGTGCCACCCGTTCCCTGAGGGAAATGCCATCCTCACTGTAGGGAACAAAGAGCATCCCTAGCTGGGATGCTTTCACATAGTTAGGATCCTTGCCCTCAACGATCAGGGCCTCTGAGGGTTCTCCCTTGAGTCGTCCATGGGAGACGTTGGCCGTTTCGAGAAGAATGGCCATCGACTTGGTATGATCCCCCCATTCACGGTGGCTGAGACCGCGCAGACTGGGTGGTGAAGCCTCCATACGTATGTCCATGCCCTCCATCTGAAGCTCCATGCTCGCAATAGCTGCCAGTTCCGCGCTGTTTTCATGAAAGACAATGGCATTGACCACAGGATATTCTGGGGCCGCCTCATGGAGGTCGAGGGATAGGTCGATCTCCTCCCTTGTAATGAGTTGCATGATCCCGAAGGCGATTTTTTCAGTCAGATGGCCCTTTTCCTTGCCTGGATAGCTTCTGTTAAGATTGCGGACCTCTGCTCCAGACAGGGCCTGGCCCGCTGCATTGGTGAATAGTGTGGGATCTGGCCATTGGTGGATGGGATTTGTCAATCGCGACCCAAAGCGAAACCATCTGATTCCCCCATGAGGGGTTTCGAGAGAAAACCTTTGGGGATTCCCTTCAAATGGATCGTCATGCGTGAAACCGCTGAGATTGGCTTGCGGCAAGATGAAGACCGTTCCTCTGGAAACCTTGATATTTTCAAGAAGGAGGACAGCTGTTATAAATCCTGCTGGTTCATTGGGGTGGGTCCCCCCCAGAATGAGAAGATTCCCTCCTTCCTCTTCCCCTTTGAAGCAATACACCTCTGTGTCCCCTGGAGAATCGGCCAGCTGTGGGAAATAATCGCTGAGCTTCGTCTGTCTGGACAGTCCCGTGCTCGGGTAAAATGTATCCTTTTGATGCATGCTCAAGAATTGGGCGCTTGTCAACCAACACAAAGCGGCGGTTAAACAAAAAAGGCCAAGTGCGATGACATGATGTTTTTTGATCTTTTCTTTTATTGAAATAAATATCGACATTTTTTTATGAACAATCCAGTTATTTGATTAGGAAAAGGCGGAGAAGAAACATTATAAGCACGATAGCTGTGCTCAACTGAGACCAAAACTGTTTTTCTCTGAACAGATACCAGATCAGATTCAATGTCAAAAACAGTACGATCAAATGGTAGATTATCTTTATCATGGGCTTATCTCATAAAATTTTCTCTATTATCGGGGCCAGAAGGAGAATCCCGATTCCCATTGCCAGTTCAAAGAGGGCGGGGACAAGACAGTACCGCAGGACTTTAAAATAATTTTTTTCTCCGACGACCTGAGCGGCAAATATTCCCGCCAGAGCAGTGGGAGGCATGAGGTCTCCGAGGCCCGCTATAGCCGATAGTGCAGCGGACGTGATGATCGCGTTTTTGTTGATTAGTGCAAGAATAAATGGGACACCCAGAATCGATGCAGACCCATACGCTGAAACCGCCCCAAAAAGAGGCATGCTGATCGAGATTCCCAGATACAGAAGAACAGGAGGCAATGAGAGGAAACTCATGACTATCCATCCCCTCCCTCCCGTCAAAGTTATGATCTGGATGAACATTCCCACGCCGGCAAGGATGCAGAGGATCGGCATAGATTCCTTCATGGCTTCCTGGGTCACTTTAAAAAAGTTAAAAGGACGGGCACAAAATATTCCCACTAGAGAACCCAACAAAAAGATGGCGGGAATGCCGATGTCTGGCACGAATGAAGAGGTGAATCCCTGACCGATCATCAGAAAGATGACAACGACGAGCGGGAGGTAGAGCCGGAGACCGTATTCTTTAGAGAAGGACTCGGGCAGGATCGATTCCATTTGTTTGGTGTCGAGTATCTGTATGTCTTTGTAGCCGAGCCATAGGGAAATGATTATGGCCAAGGGGATCACAATGATCAGGAGTGGGATCGTGAGGCCGACATAGGGCATGTCCACTCCACCCCCCATGATCATGACAAGAATGTTGACGGGAGGGGCGATCATCCCTAATATCCCCCCCATGGCGATTAGGGCGGCTGTTTTCACTTTGGAAAGTCCCAGTTTGATCAAGACTGGTGCGACCAGTGCGCCAGTGCTGAGAACAGCTGCTGTGGAAGAGCCGGTGATCATGCCGGGAAACATGACAATGACCATGACAGTCAGAAGGAGAGTGACTTTTCTCCTGTAGAATGTTTTAAGTAAGATGGCCGTGATAGTATCCAGGATACCGGACGCTTGCAGAACCTTCATGAAGATCATGGCTGTGACGATGATAAGGATGGTGTCGAAGTAGCCAAAACTTCCCTCAACCAGATGACGCAGCGCTAACCCTTCACCGCCCAGAAGAGCGCCGGCAAGAGCTGAAAAAACAAGGGAGACACCGATAGGGAGCTTTAATCCCATGGCAAGGATCGCAAATATCGCCACCATCAACAGGAATATGGCGTATTCTGGCATCTGCTTATAACACTTGAAACGTGAGACGTAAAACGTGAAAAAAGAGGGTTTCTGATTTCTGTCTTTGGGATGACTCTTTTTTACATTTCACGAACAAAGTCATTGAAAGGCTTCCTTGAGAGGAGCCAGAACATCGACAGTTTTTTCCACTTCAACAAGGGAAATATTGTTTTTCTCGCATATTTTGCTGAAGAGTCCGTCATGATCTCCCGATTTGACGATGATGAGCATTTGGGATAAGGGAAGGAATTCGGTTATCAGTTGATCTGTCAGCTGGCCTCTGCGGGCTTCTCCACCCAGGTGGAGACAGAGGAGTGGGATGCCTCTTTTTTTTGCCTCAGAGATGAGCGCTCGAACTCTTTCTTTCTCCTGGTCGACATCGATTCCGGCTGCTCCCAATCCTTTCAAGCTCGCTCCCAAAACCAGGGTCAGCGTTTTTATGCCCTCCAGGTCTTGGGCAGCAGCTGTTTTTTTTAGCACAGAGTTGAGGCCAGCCCTTTTTGCAAGCACTGAGGCCATTTGGACGTCCGCACTCTGCCCTACAGATGTGATCAGATTTGGGAGTTCAAACCGAGGAAGGTCTTCCCCAACATTTTTGTTTGCAAAAGCAACCAGGGATAACAGGAAAGACAAAGCTAACACAAGGAGAATGTTTTTTCTCATGGCTCTTACCTTTATACAAATAAATTCATAGAATTGAGCTGTCAAATTGTTAGGATACTTAAAACCGAACTCTTTAGCAATGAACAAGGAATTAGTAGCCGGCACCGTAGCCGTCCCGACGGGAGTCTGCTCCGCCGAGGATGATGTCTTTTCCTGGGAGGATCATGATCCCCTGAGCACCCCCAAAGTATTTATCATAGTCCTCTCTTATAAGAACCTCGTGCCCCAATTCTTTTAGAGTTTCGATGATGACCGGAGCCATCCGGGACTCTAAGGCTATGGGACGGGTTTCGCCGCGGACAGAGTAGGAAAAAAACCGGGATGCTTCGATAGCTTCATCAAGGGACATGTCAAATTCGATGACATTGAGAATGATTTGAGTCAGGGTAGGAAATATCCGTGTGCCGCCGGGTGAACCGAGGACTAATAGAGGTTCTTCGCCCTGGAATAAAATCAGAGGTGCTTGGGAGCTTAGCGGGCGCCGGTGGGGCCTCGGTGCATTCGGAGATTCGGGGTCGCGAGAGAAATCATCCATCTCATTATTCAAAAGAAATCCCGTGTTCTCGGGGATGATACCCGAACCAAAAAAAAGGTTGATCGTTTGGGTGAGGGCGACAATGTTTCCCTCCCTGTCGATCACACAGAGATGCGTCGTGCTCTCCTTCTCGTTCTCTTTTTCGTCAAAATTTCCGTAAGGATAAGCGTTGAGAACATGGTCAGGCTTGATCTGTGACGCGATCTGTTTTCCGTAAGCTTTTGAAGTGAGCTCTGACTCGGGGATGTGGATGTAGTCTGGATCACCAAGATACTGAGCCCGGTCGGCAAAGACAAAACGGAAGGCTTCACTCAGATGATGGATGTAAGGCACAGAATTATGACCCCACTCCTTGACCGGCCAGTTATCGATGATGTTCAAGAGCTGGATGATATGGAGCCCCCCCGAAGCCGGTGGTCTCGCACTGTAGAGCGTGTAATCCTTGTACTGTCCCTTTATGGGCGTGTGTTCCACGGGAGAATAATCTGCCAGGTCATCAAGAGTGAGGATTCCGCCCTTTTCCTGTACTGCTGTGACGATCTTTCGGGCGATCTCTCCTTTGTAGAAGGCCTCGATTCCTTTAGAAGCGAGGAGCCGAAACGTGTTTGCAAGTTCAGGATTGCGAAACACATCGTCGGGTTCAAAAGGCAGTCCTTCGTTAAGGTAGCAGCAGGATTCTCCAGCCATTTGCAGCAGTTTCTCGTACTCGTCCTTGTTGATCTTGCTGAAGGTCTTGCTGACAGGGAATCCCTCTTCCGCGATCTGGATCGCCTTTTGCATCACATCGCTGAGGGCCTTAGTGCCGTACTTGTCCAACGCATACGACCAGCCTGCGAGTGCGCCGGGAACAGCGACAGCCAAGCCATGTGTACGCCTCAACTGCTCGTTGGTCTCTCCGTTTTCGATGTACATCTCAGGAAAGGATTTTGACGGCGCCTTCTCTCGGAAGTTAATAGCTGTGATCTTTTTATCGCGAGCCGAGTAGATCACCATAAACCCCCCCCCGCCTATTCCTGAAGCAAAAGGTTCTGCCGCGTTCAAGGCAAACGTGGTGGCGATAGCTGCATCGACAGCATTTCCACCTTTTTTCAGCATCTCCAGTCCGGCCTCAGCAGCCAGAGGGTGGGCTGCAACCACCATCCCACTTTTGCCCCGGAAATTGTAGGGCTCATGACGGTCGAGCGGAGGCTTTTCCAAATCGAGGTCTTGTGTTCCACAAAAAATCGTCAGCATAAAGCAGAGAGCCAATAATAAAACCTGTAGGCCATGCCTTGGTAAGATCATGAGATTTTTAATCCTCATTTGTCTCCTCTTCTAAAAGTTTTGAGATCTCTTCTTGCGAAGGGAGGTCTTTTAAGCTGTCCAATCCAAAATAAGTCAGAAATCTTTCTGAGGTGCGATAGATCAGAGGTTTTCCGGGACTCTTTTTCCGGCCGACGATCTTGACCAGCTTTTTTTGAAGTAACGTCTTGAGAGAATGAGTGGCATCCACCCCGCGGAATGCGCTGATCTCGGCAAGCGTGATGGGCTGATGATAGGCGATCGTGGACAGGGTTTCAAGGGCTGCTGCGGAGAGCTTGTTTTTCCTGTTGACCCGGAGGAGACACCTGATCCATGGATCGTGCTCTGATCTTGTTTCAAAGAGATATCCTCCTCCAGTCCGGATGATCTGGATACCTCCCGGATGGGATGAGTATTTCTTCAGGATCAGGTCAAGGGAGCTTTTGATCTCCTGTTCTGAATATTCGGTCAGAACGTTTTTGATCTTCTCCGTGGATAACGGTTCGGCTGAGACGAATAATAGAGATTCGATGATGTTACTCAGTTGTATGCTCATTTTGGGCTCTCTTCGCGAAGCCAGACTTTGATGGTTTGGAAGAGCGTTTCTTGAATGGCATAAACCACTCTAGCCTTGATAAGTTCAAGAAGACAGAAGAAACTCACCAGCGCCTCCTCGATCGTCGCCCGGCTCCCGAAATATTCGGTAAAATCGAGATACTGATTTTCCTTGAGGAACTCAATGATCTCGTTCATTTTGTCTTCGATGGAGTACTCCTTCCCCATGATGATCTGGATGTTTTCCCTTTCTTTCTTCTTCATGAGAACGAAAAAAGCCTCTGCCAGGCTGAACAACGAGACTTCTGTCAGATCCAGCTCTTCACTCATGAATTTGGGGGGAGGGACGTCTCTTTTCCATTTGGGGAGTTCATCCTCCTCCTTTTGCCTCAGGATGGCGCAGGCGGCCTTGATCTTCTGGTACTCCAAAAGACGGTCTACAAGGACCTGCCGGGGGTCCTCTTCGTCCTCCAGCGGCCTCTCCCGCGGCAACAAGATCTGTGATTTGATATAAATGAGGAGTGCTGCCACGTACAGAAATTCCGCTTCTCGCTCGAGGTTTATGTGTTCTTTTTTATCCAGGTAAGCCAGGTATTCTCGAGTGATCGTCGCAATGGGGATGTCATGGATATCGATCTTTTTCTTCCGGATCAAAAAAAGAAGAAGGTCTAAGGGGCCTTGAAAAACGTCTAGATTGACTTGGTATTCTGGGGATTCAATAGAACTATCCATCGAGTTTAATCACTGTCGAGCTCTGTCTAAAACCCAAGGGCGGTCCTGACCTCTTCCATCGTCTGTCGAGCGACCTCTCGCGCTTTTGTGTTCCCCCTTTCGAGGAAGTCCCACACCATGTCGGGATTGTTGACGAATGTCTTTCTCTTTTCCCAGAAAGGCGTCAAGATCTGGATCAGTTGTTCGATGACGATGTTCTTGCACTCCAGGCATCCTATTCCGGCGGTCCTGCAGCCCAAAGCGATCTCCTCCCTCTGTTCTTCAGTGACAAAAGCCTTATGGAGTGTGAATGCAGGGCAATCCTCGGGTTCTCCAGGGTCGGTCCGTCTCTTCCGCCTGACATCTGTTATCATGGGCTGGATCTTTTTGCGGATCACCTCGGGGGGGTCTTTGAGGAATATGGAATTCCCAAAGGATTTGCTCATCTTGCGGCCGTCGGTCCCGGCCAGCTTGGGGACTTCTGTGAGCAGGATCTGGGGTTCTGGGAATATGTCCCCGTACAAGCGGTTGAAGCGTCTTGTGATCTCCCGGGCCAGCTCCAGATGGTACGCCTGATCCTCTCCCACTGGGACAACCTCTCCTTTGTAGAGGATGATGTCTGCTGTCTGGAGCACGGGATATCCCAGAAATCCATAGGTGTTGACATCTTTATCTTTCAACTCTTTCTGCATCTCTTTAAACGTGGGAACTCTCTGGAGCCAAGGAAGAGGTACAATCATGGAGAGCAGGAGATGAAGCTCGGCATGCTCTTTGACTTCGGATTGGATAAAGATCGTGCTTTGTTCAGGATCTAATCCGATACTTAACAAATCGGCTGCGACTTCGAATGTATAATCCTTGATGATCGCGTGGTTCTGGTACTCCGAGCTAAAGGCATGCCATGTGACGATCGAATAATAGCACCGGTACTGGTCTTGCAGCTTGATCCAATTGCGGAGCGCGCCGGCCAGATGTCCCAGGTGGCAGGCGCCTGTGGGCCGCAATCCGCTAAAAACGACTTTTTTCTTTT